>DATASC010000115.1:0-10215 GCA_036269355.1 Candidatus Cybelea sp.
CGCCGGCTACCGACGGCGAGCCGATCGCTTCGTCCGAGCTCGACAAACGAATGGAAGCCGCTCTCGACGACGACATGAATACCGCAGCCGCTCTGGCGGTGCTCTACGACGTCGTCGATCGCTGCACGCCGAGCCGCGAGGACCTCGCCTATTGGCTCGGCATACTGGGCGTGGCTCCGGACGAGTCGTGGCTCGCAGAACCGCGCGCGGCCGAGTTTGCCGACGATTTCGCGACGCGACTAGAAGCGGCGTTGCGCGAAGCCGGCGTCGACACGGCGGCGAATCCGACCGATGGCTCGTCGCCTCAAGCCGCGATCGAACGCGTGGTCGCATTGCGCGACGAAGCACGGCGCGCGAAAGATTGGGGCGCATCGGATCGCCTGCGCGACGCGCTCGCGAGTTGCGGGGTCGAAGTCAAGGATTCGAAGGAAGGCACAACGTGGAACGTCGCCGCCCGGTAAGAAAACGTGCCGATAGCCGCTTCAAGAAGAAACTCGGTCGCCGGCCTGTTACCCCCGGCGTACAGCGACGCGGTGCCGTCGAAGGGCGAAGGGTCGACTTCGACGATTTCATTTATGGGATTCACACCGTCGCGGAAGCGCTTGCGGCGGCCGAGCCGTTACGCGTGATTCACGTTGCCGCCGATCGCAAAAAAGATGCGGTGCTGCGGACGTTGCTCGCGACGGCGAAAGACCGCGAGATTCTCGTGCGTTTCGAGCAACGCGCGTTCTTCGAGCGATTGCCGTTCAAAGCGCATCAGGGCGTAGTTGCGGTCGGGCAGCCTTTCGAATACGTTTCGTTGACGGACGTGCTCTCCCGCCGCGTCCACGGCGGCGTTCCGCGGCTCGTCGTGCTCCTCGACCACCTTACCGATCCGCATAACGTCGGAGCGATCATTCGAACCGCGGAGGCGGCAGGGGCGGCCGGCCTCGTTCTGCCCGACCGGCGCTCGGCGGGAGTCAACGCAACGGTACGCAAGGCGGCCGCCGGGGCGGCGGCCCATCTGCCGATCGCGCGGGTCGCGAACATCGCCGACGCGATTCGGACGCTCAAGAAGGCGGGGCTCTGGGTGGTCGGGGCCGACCCGGGCGCGGAGGCCGTGGAACTCGCGAAAGCCGACCTCGGACGCGACCTGGCGCTGGTCATCGGGGCGGAGGACTCGGGGCTCTCGCAGCTGGTCCGTCGCGAGTGCGACTACTTGGTCAAATTGCCTATGCGAGGCAAGGTCGCCTCGCTGAACGCGTCCGTGGCGGCCGCAATCCTTATTTACGAGGCCTTAAGACAAGGAGAATGCTCGCTTCGTCCTTGACGAGGGAGGGGGAACCTCTTATATACTTAGCTCCGACGTGCCGCGCCCGACGGGCTGCGGCCTGCGCATGCGGCTCGTCTTAACCACGAGGCAAACAGAATATTATGGCAATGACCCATCCCGTCTCGGATGGCGTGGAATATCAGCAAAGAGTTGACGAGGACTTGGTCGCTATAGCCAAGACCGGCGATAACCTCGCGATGGAGTACTTGCTCAACAAGTACAAAAATTTCGTCCGGATCAAGGCCAAGAGCTACTTTCTCATCGGCGCCGATCGCGAGGACATCATCCAGGAAGGGATGATCGGTCTTTACAAGGCGGTGCGCGACTTCAAGGCCGACAAGCTTTCCAGCTTCCGGGCATTCGCCGAGCTCTGTATCACGCGGCAGATCATCACCGCGATCAAAACCGCGACCCGGCAGAAACACATTCCGCTCAACCAATACATCTCGCTCAACAAGCCGATCTACGACGAGGACAGCGAGCGCACGCTGCTCGACGTGATGGCTTCGCAGAAGACCTCCGATCCGGAAGAGCTCGTGGTCACCCAAGAGGTCTCTGACGATATCCGCCAGCGGATCCGCCAGAATCTCTCCGAGCTCGAGTCGCAGGTTCTCGAATCCTACCTCGAGGGCAAGAGCTATCAGGAGATGGCGCGCGACCTCGGACGTCACGTGAAGTCTATCGACAACGCGCTTCAGCGCGTAAAACGTAAGATCGAAAAGAATCTCGCCGAGTTCGAGTTCCAGTAGCCTCGTAACGGTGTGTCTGTCATCCTGAGCGAAGGCGCGCAGCGCCGCAGTCGAAGGGCTGAGCGCAGTGAGCGCACCGAACGGAGTCGAAGGGCGAACGATGACCAAGCCACTATTCCTTGCTATTGCCGCGCTGACGTTAGTCGGCGCGGCGGTTCCGCTTTGCGGCAGCTGGAGTAACGGCCCGGCGTTACCGGTCGCCCGGAGCGAAGTCGCCGTCGCGACGCTTGACGGTCGCGTTTACGTGATCGGCGGTTATGCGAACGGCAACGCCGATCAAACGCTGGTTCAAGTCTCGCAGCCTTTCGCGCGACCGCCTGGAACCCCTTATATAACAATAACCTTCCTGCCTTGGCGCGACGTCGCGCCCTTGCCGCGCGGTTTGAATCACATCGGGGCGGTCGGTTATGGTGGCAAGATTTACACGTTTGGTGGCTTCGCGGCGCAGAACGGCGCGGCGGTTAACGACGCGAATGTCTACGATCCAATCGGCGACAAATGGTCGCCGATCGCACCGCTCCCGCATGCGCTTGGCTCGGTTTCAATCGCCGTGCTCGGCGATCAAATTCAGCTCGTCGGGGGCCGCGACGTTCACAGCGTGCGATCGCACTACGTCTACGATCCGGCGACCAACCGTTACTCCGAACTTGCGCCGCTGCCCGTTGGGCGCGATCACATGGGTCTCGCCCCATACGCTTGCAAACTGTACGCAATCGGCGGCCGTATCGACACGCCGGCGCATAACACGAACTACGTCGATATCTACGATCCGAAAAAGAATGCATGGACGTCAGGAAGGCCTATGCCGACCGCGCGCAGCGGAATGGCGGTCGCCGTCTATCGCAACGTCGTCTTCGCAATCGGCGGCGAAGCGCGAGGTATGGCGCGGGCGTTTGCCACAAACGACGGTTACGACCCGGTGACGAATCTGTGGGGCAAATACGCGCCGATGCCCGAGGGGCGTCACGGAACGGGTGCCGCTGTGATCGGCGGGCGTTTGTTTGTTGCGGCCGGCGCGCCGGTCCCGGGCGGAAGCCGTCAGAGCAATACGCTGCTGATCTATACGCTACCGGAAAGCGGTTGCGTCGACTGCACCGATTGCTGACTCGTGCCGCTTCATATCGGCGTTGTGGCCTGTTCGGCTCCAGGTGCGGCGCTCTGCTATCAGACAATCTGTTCGGAAGGCTGCGAGCTCTTGGGCGCGTACGCGCATCCGGAGATCTCGATGCACTCGCCCTCGTTCGCGAAGTACGAGAAGCTCCTGGACCGGGGAGATTGGGAAGGCGTCGGTGAGCTCATGCTTGGCTCGGCGCGGAAGTTGGCGCAGATCGGCGCCGATTTTCTCGTCTGTCCCGATAATACGATCCATCAGGCGTTTTCGTTCATCGAGTCGAGGCTGCCGCTGCCGTAGCTGCACATTGCGGAAGTCGTCGCCGATGAAGCCGTACGGCGAGGCTTTAGGAAGCTGGGGCTGACGGGGACGCGTTGGCTCGTCGAAAGCGAAGTTTACCCGGAGAAACTTTCGGCTCGCGGCATCGTGTACGAGCGGCCGGCTCCGGAAGAACGCGATGAGATTAATCGGATCATCATGGACGAGCTCGTTTACGGCATTTTCAAACCCGAGGGAGTCGCGTATTTCCAACGCGTAATTGGTCAGATGAAGGACGCCGGCTGCGATGCCGTAATCCTGGGCTGCACGGAGATTCCACTGATCGTAAACGACGAAAGCTCGCCGCTTCCGACGCTAGATTCGACCCGGCTATTGGCTCGGGCCGCCTTGCGCCGAGCCGTTTACGCTTAGCCGCTCGACGATTGCACTATAGATATCCTCGCGATCGCCGACCGGATCGACGACCAGCACCGTCGTCTCCCCCTCTTGCGGCTCGATACATACGGTGACGCGCCCGCGCGCGCACACGTCCATGCAGCTCGTGCTGATCGCGCGTATTGGACCCCACCGGCCCTCTCGCTTCAGGCGGTCCTTGAGCCAGTTCCGCAAGTGGAAGTCGCCGATCCGTTCGGCGATCTCCGGATCTTCTTCGGGAATACGCTCTTTGAAGCATCGCTCGCACACTAGCACAAGCCCTGATTTAAGCCATTTCGGATTTACTTTTTGCATGCAACTTTCAGTAGAGAAGATGGAGCCGACGGCCGGAGTCGAACCGGCGACAACGAGATTACAAGTCCCGTGCTCTACCAACTGAGCTACGTCGGCGTCAGCAATTCCAATTGCAGCGCCGCCGCTCCGCGCACCTTTTTGCCTGTCGGCTGCAAAGCCTCGTTCGTCAGGCGGCCGCGTGCTGCATGGTCAGATCCCTTGAGCCGGTACTCTCGCCCGCGGCCGCGATTCAGCCCGCGATAGGTCAAGGTGAGCGCATGGCAGTTCGGGCAGAGAAGCGTAAGGTTTGTCAGTCGGCTGTTCTGCCAGTTGCCGTCGATGTGCTCAACTTCGATCGGCACCTTGCCGGTTTTTGGATGGCGTTTCGACCAGCCACAGCGCAGACATCGTTCGCCGTAGTAGTCTCGCAGCACGCGGGCTAAGAAGTGGGGCATTACGTAGCCATAGACGCCGCCCTGCGCGATAAACAGCTCGGCTCGAGACTTATAATGGTATGCGTGCGCGCACGAGATTGAACAGTACGAACTTTTGTGGACCTTTGCCGAGTCGCCACAGCCGTTTAGACATCTTCTGCGGAATTTCTTCTGCGCAACATGCAGACATCGTAGAGAACAGTATTTAACAGCGCCGCGCTTCAACGGATTGTTGCATCCGGGCATTACGCACGTTCGAGAAAGCTTTGGATTCATTCGACGATCGTAACGCGCGGCTGTGCCAACTGTATGGCATCGTAACTTACGTTACATCTTATCCCATCGACATCGCGTGTATAGCGTTACGAATCCCGCGCGATGGAAGTTCCTCTCCGACACGCTGGCGGGTTCTGCCGCAGCAGAGATAATGCGCGCGCCAGCCTCGCGTGCACGTCCGATGCGGTCACGAATCATAGCGAGCTGCCAACCGCGGTTGCGATACTCGTGCAGGGTAGAACCGGCGAAGAGCGACCCGCAGCCGTCACGTACGCCCATCCCCGCGGTTGCGACGATTGCGCCATTTTCACGTGCTTCGAGTGGAATGACGCCGCCGGCGGAGCCCACGATGCGCGCCAGTGAGTCGTCGTGCAACCCGTGGTGGTGGTCGGAGAAGCCCCTCACGGAAGCCTGCGCCCAGGCGCTAAAATCGGTGGCAACGCAGATTCGGTCGTCGCGGCGTGCGTGCAAATCCGGATCGGCGGCGATCATGACGTTGTCATAACTCACCGGCGAATAGCCGGCGGCGGCAAGCGCCTTGCTAAACGCGAGCTCGGTAAACGGCGTCACGAAGACGCGCGGTACCGCGTTACGCGATTGGTAGAAATCGGTGATGCGATCGACGTCCGCAGGGGTTGCGGGACCGGAGATTCCGATGGCGATCGTCTTGGAAAGCGGCGAACCGACGCCGGTAAACGGCGCGAGGCCGCCGCCGACCTCTATGCTGTCGGCGTGTGCGTCGGGGAAAAGCCGCCGCACCGCGTCGACGCTGCTTCGCATTCCGGCGATTTCGGCACGTCCGATCGCTTCGAATAGCTCTCGCGTGAGAAACACCCGCGTAGCTTCTAACCTCGTCGAGAGGGCCCCCGCAGTAACGCGCAAAAGCACCGAAACGTTATGAGAACGTATATGAGACTCTTCGCCGTCCCGTTGCTCTTGGTCGCGCTCGGCGCCGCCGGTGCGGCGACGACCGTCACGGTCGCGCCGTCGAGCATCGGCTTTAAGCAGGCGCTGGCGGCGTGTCCGTCCGATTCGCTCGCCGCGATCTCGCTCACGCTTGGACATGTGCGCGTTTCCGAAGGGCCCGGCGTCGACTCGGATATCGACGATCAGAGCGTCTCCGCCCAGCTCGTCACGCTTTCCAGCGGCAGCAAGACCGCCACCGCAACGGTGAACGCCATGAAGAACACCGTCGCCGCAAAGCACGTCACGCTCGCATCCGGTAAGCGCGTCGCGTGCGTCGCGCCGGATTAACGATCACGTCAGTCCGCTGCAGCGCTGCCTAATCGGCGTCTAGCCGCCCTTTAAGGCGTTCTCAATACGCTCCGGACACGAGCCGAGCATGCTTGAATTTGTCACCGGCTCGGAGGAGTACGCACGATGAGAGCATTAGTCTTTGCGGCGCTCGTCGCGTCGCTCGCAGCGTGTAACGGGGGCGCCGTCACGCCCGTTACCGGGCCGCCGGCAACGCCGGCTTCCTCCGCCTGCGGCGCAGCACCTCAGGGTGCCGTCGCGCCTGCGCCGACAGCGCAGATACGGCGCGTGTACCAACCCGATTGGGCCGGTCCCGTGCTCTTCGCTCCGGGACAAGTGTCGCTGCGAATTCCAGCGCATCGTTTCTGCGAGGTCGAGGGCGAGTGGACCGTCCCGTACGCGAAGCCGACGATCAACTGCTCGAATCGGCACGAGCCCGTTGACGGCTCGTCTCTCTGGATCGCGATCGACGGATGGAGCGGGACGTTCAGAGCCCATCAGCGCGGGAAAGACGGCAAGTGGCACACGTACCCCTCGACCGATATTCTACAAGCCGGATCGGAGTCGGACGTGGACTGCTATCATGGAGGCCCGCTTGGAAAATATCGAACCACGGCATATTTTTGGATCGAATGGTCGGGTGTTAGGAACGTTCGGGTGACGCGGCGCTGGAGAAACTTGCCGCTGAATCCGGGCGATACGATCTACGTGCGAATTGCCGCAACGACGACCGGATCGCGCGCGTGGCAAGAGGCGACGCTCTGGCTCGTCGACGAGACGACCGGCAAAGCGATACCGCCGCGAACGTTTCACTCCGGATGCGTTGACTGCGGCACGCCGTTTTCGCGGCCCGCGACGCTGTTCGGCAACACCGTCGAATGGATCACCGAGGCCACGTTTTATGACGCCGACAATCCGAAGTGGCCGAACACTCTCGACGATTTCGGAAGTGTTAAAGTGGGGCACATCGAGGCCGTCGATCAGGATGGAACCGTCTACGACCTCGCGCATCCGCATGGCGGCGTTGAGAACGTCGATTGGATGACGTGGAACGGCTTGCGGCTATCGGAGAAGGGCGTGCTCCTGGCATGCACGACGATCGACTCGCCGAGAGAAGCGACGCTCTCCCGGGCTCCATACGTGATCACCACGCCCGGAGATCAGGGCGAACTTAAGCCAAGGCCCAAGAACTGTAACTAAGGCGTTAGGTTCCGACGACGATCCAGTCGGCGATGACGTACTGCGCGCCGGTACTGGTGATCGTCAGCGTCCCGTAACCGGCGACGTTGGTGCGGAGCGTTGCTACTTGGGTGCGTCCGTTAGCGACGACACCGACGACCTCTGCGGATTGCCGGTTCGGGCGCGTCGTCACTTCGAGATTCTCGCCGTTTGCAAACCTGCCGTTAACGACGCTGAGGTTCGTCAGGTCGCCGCGATGGAACGCCATTGAAAGGGGAAGGGAAAAGGCATTCTCGGCCGCCCCGCCTTTCAGAACGAATGCCGGCCCGCTCATCGGGCACGCCGAGCCGGCGCCACGACGCGCGATCGAGAGACCGCCAAGCGCCCCCTGTACCACGGCTCCGCTCGCGCGCGCCGACCAGGTCGCGCCGCCACGGGCATCGGTCGTGCGGCTGCCGCCGCTCAGCGCGCCGCTCTGCCACCCAAAGCTCGCATCGAGCGAGGGAATCCCGCTCCCGCTATAGCCCGCCGAGCTCTGGCAGTACTCGCCCGAACGCATGATGATCTCCGACCCCGCGGTAATCCGCCGGCCGTTGACCTCGACTGTATAGTCCCGAATCGAATGGATGGGGCGAAGTCCGTGCCGCTGAGTCACCATTGCGAGCGCCCGCTGATCGGCGCTGATGTCGCGCACGAAGGATCCCAGGGCATCGGTCACAGCGATCGCCGCCTTGGCGCTCGCCGTCCCCGAGGTCCGATGCCCGTCGAGGGCGTCGGCGGCGTCGCTCACGGTCTGAAGCCCATCGCCCGAAGCGGCCGGCAGCGAGAGCCCAGCCTGAGCGAAATTGCCCCCCGCGCATCCGGCGAGGAGAAGACCGGTTAGGGTTGCAACCGCGAGGGTTGCGAAGCGAGCCATCCTAAAACTCCCGAGGGTCGTAGGCGAGTTTGCTATGGCTCCCATGGTAGGCTACCGGGATGAAGGCCACATGAGAGGTCGATGAGGAGCGGTTTAACGGGTAACCACCATCACCGATCCGAGGAGCCCGTAGCCTTCCTATCGTACCCTGGTGAGCCCCCAAGAACAACGGGAAAAGCCAAAATGGCATGGGTAGGTGGCCGAGTGGTTAATGGCACCAGACTGTAAATCTGGCGCGCGAAGGCGCTACGCTGGTTCGAATCCAGCCCTGCCCAGATCTACCTCGCGGGAACTCTCTTGCAAGAGCCGTTCCATCGCGACGACGTCCACGTGCGTTCCATCCACGATCCCATGCTCTTCGAAAACGCCGACTTCGCGAAATCCGCAGCTGCGGTAGAGTCGCTTCCCGGATTCGTTGCCGTTGAGCGCATGCAGTACGATTTTGTGGAAACCGCCCCGCCTAGCGTATTCCACGAGGCGCGTCAAGAGTGCGCGGCCGACCCCTCGGCCGCGACGATTGCGCCGCACGTATACCGAAACGTCGGCGATGTTTTCGTGAGCGCAGCGATCGGAGAATGGATTGAGCGAGGTCCAGCCGACGGTCTCGCGGCCGTCCAGGGCAGCGAGCACGACGAAGCGTCCAGTGTGCTGCGCCCACCAACGCGCCATTTCATCACTCGATTTTGGATCGCGGTCGAGCGTCGCAACGCGATCCTCGATCCCTTCATTATAAATTTGGCGGATCGATTCCAAGTCGTCCCGCGACGCGGGCCGGACCTCAAGATTTTGCATCATTCGAGGAGCCTTTCACGCCAGGTCGAAGCCACCGCATCCCGCCGGGCATTTTGCCGGGCGGGTTGCGTCTTGCCAGGAGTTCTCTCGTGCAGAAGTTTTCACGATTCGTCGCCGGCGCGGCTTCAATAACCGCCCTTACCATCCTTGCAGCCTGCGCTGGAGCCGCAACTCCCATGGGCGCGCCCGTCGCGTTTAGCGACGCGGCGCGTTCGGGTGTGGCCCCGAAGTTTCTCCCGCTCGTGCGCTTGGGAAGCGCATCGCGCGCAGGCGTGATGCCGGACGCCGGCGCCTCGCTGTTCGTCGACGACTTTGAAAACGACGCGGTCGAGATTCTCAAGAACACTCGCTGGACGAACCAAGGCCAAATAACCGATGGAATCGCCGCGCCGGACGGAAACTGGTACGACACCCACGGCCTCTACGTCGCCAACTACGCCAACGCCAGCATCACGCAGTATCAGCTGCCTTCCCAGTTGACGTTTACGTACGGCCAGCGGATGGTCGATCCGGTTGCGGTGACGACCGACTCGAACGGCAATGTTTATGAGGCCGACTACGCGTATCCGCGCGGAAATGGTTTCGTCAATGAGTATGCGCAGGGAAGCAATACCGTCATCGCAAGGTGCTCGCCCGGCGGAGCGGCGGAAGGCGTTGCCGTCGATCAACGTGGAGACGTTTTCCTCGCGTATAATTCCGGCTCGCTCGGGTACATCAATGAGTACGTGGGCGGCTTGGGCAGCTGCCACGGTATTCAGCTTCCATTGCCGCTGGGGTTCATCGGTGGAATCACGTTAGACAAGCGCAGGGATCTTATCGCCTGCGATCAGCTCGCGGCGCAGGTCGACGTGATCGCACCGCTCTATAAAACGATTACTCGTACGCTCGGATCCGGATACTACGACCCTTTCCACGTTACCATCAATCGGAAAAACACTCGAGCCTACGTGACCGATCTCGGCGCCGTTGAAGTCCAAGTTTTAGACTATTCGAGCGGCGCGGTCATCGCTACGCTGGGGAGCGCAAACGGCTTGAAGACGCCGTCGAGTGCCGTCGACACGGATAATTTCGTCCCCTAGCCCGGTTTTCGGCCGGCTTTCTGCACTGCCGTAGGTCTTACGCGCTTTGACGCGGTAGAGAGTTCGCCGAGCGTTGCGGGCGTTGCATAATGGTAATGCCCTTGCCTTCCAAGCAAGAGTCGCGGG
>DATASC010000116.1:0-11978 GCA_036269355.1 Candidatus Cybelea sp.
TCGATCCCAATCGCCTCATCCTCGCAGGCGTCTCGCTCTCGACGCTCTTCGCGGCAATCGTGACGCTCGCGATCGTGCGCGCCGACTCCAGCGGCTACGCGGGGACGATCATCGCGTGGCTCGCCGGCTCGATGGCCGGACGCGGCTGGCACGATCTCGCCGTCGTCGCTCCGTACGTGGGGCTTGGTACGGTTTTGACATTCGCGTCGGCTCCGGCATTGAACGCCCTGCGAATCGGCGACCTGCGCGCGCGCGCAGTCGGCCTCGACGTCGAGCGCGCACAATGGATCATCCTTGCAGCATCGTCGCTGCTCGCCGCGAGCAGCGTCGTGCTCGCGGGATTGGTCGGCTTCATCGGTCTGATCGTTCCGCACCTCGCGCGCCGCATCGTCGGATCCAATGCCCGCGTGCTCCTGCCGTCGTGCGTCGCGATCGGCGCGGCGCTCTGCATGCTCGCCGATGCGATCTGCCGGCGCATCGTCGCACCGGCCGAGCTTCCTATCGGCGTGCTGCTCGCGTTCATCGGCGTGCCGGCGTTTCTCTACCTCTACCTGCGCCCCGCGAGCGGCGGACGCGGCGTGCGCACGTGATCGACCTGCAAGACGCGCAACTTTGCGTGGGCGGCCGCCCCTGGCTGACGCACGTCGACGCGCGCATCGCGCCGGGCGAGTTCGTCGCGATACTCGGTCCGAACGGCGCAGGAAAGACGACGCTGCTGCGTGCCATCGCGGGCCTTCATCCGCTCGGCGGCGGAACAATTCTCCTCGATGGACGACGGGTCGGCGAGTATGGGCCGAGCGATCGCGCGCGTCGCGTCGCGTTCGTTACCGGCGACGAGCTGCTGCTCGACGCGCTCAGCGCCCGCGACGTCGTCGCGATCGGTCGTTTCCCGCATCACCAGTGGTGGGAATGGCAGTCGCGCGCGAACGACGCAGACGCGGTCGCGCACGCTCTCGCCGCCGTCGGCATGGAGCGTTTCGCGGACCGTCTTTTCTCGACGCTTAGTTCCGGCGAGCGGCAACGCATCTGGATCGCGCTCGGACTCGCGCAAGATACGCCGATCCTGCTGCTCGACGAACCGACGAGCCATCTCGACGTTCGCGTCTCGCACGAGATCCTCGGCCTGTTGCGCGGATTGGCGCGAAGCGGCAAGAGCGTCGTCTGCGCGCTGCACGATTTCAACGAGGCCGCCGCTTACGCCGACCGGATCGGACTGATCGGCGAGGGAACGCTGCTCGCGCTCGACGAGCCCGATGCGCTCTTCGCCGGTCCGCTGCTCGAGCGCGTCTACGGTGTCGCGATGGAGACGATTCGGCTCGCCGGCGGCCACCTGCGCATATTCGCGCGCGACGCGGATGGCGCTAGTGATGCGGAGCTAAAACCGAGCGAACGTCGGTACCGAGCACCCAACCCGTGAGGCCGTGCTGCGATCCGCTCGAAATGGTGATGCCGACGGCGTCGTCGGGTGCCGTGAAAAGCGGCGACACGACGTAACCGGCGACGCAGGAGATCACGATGGCGCGGGTTCCCGGCGCGACCAAAATGGAGTGCGAAAGCATCGCCTGCGCCTCGTCGAACGACGCCGCGTGATAGGCGCGCAGGCGCGCGCGCGAATCCCAGATTAACACCGAAGGATCGTCCGCCGTGCTGTAGAGCACGACGTGGTCTCCGTGATGCACTCGGCAGTCAGCTACGGCGATCGCGGTCGAGGCCATCCAGATGACGAATAGTACGATGCCAGCCTTACGCATGAATCGGCTCCACGTCCATCATGCGAATCGCGAGGATGGCCAGGTCGTCGTGCACGCGACTCCCGCCCCGCGCGCGCACGTGGGCGACGAGTGCGTCGGCGATCTGCTGCGCGTGCGGGCCGGCGCGCTCGATGAGCTCCATCGCGCCCGCGCCGTTGAGCGGCTGCCCGTCGCGATTGCGAAACTCGGTGAGACCGTCGGTCGCGAGCACGAGCGTGTCGCCGGGATTCAAGTCGATCGTTTTGGAATAAAATGGCTCTTCCATAACGCCGAGCACCGGACCGGTAACCGCAAGCTGCTCGACGCCCGAGCGGCGCCGCACGTAGGCGCAGTCGTGACCGGCGCTCCCGAACTCGAGGCGGAACGTCGTCGTATCGAGCACGCCCACGAACATCGAAACGAAGAGGTATGGATTTCCGACCGCCTTCGAAAATGCGCTGTTGAACTCGGCGAGGATCGCAGAGGGCTCGCTCTGCCGCAGCGCGATCGCGCGAATCATGAACTTGATAAACGCCGTCAGCACGGCGGCATCGACGCCCTTCCCGCTGACGTCGGCAATCAGAACGAGTGCGCGGTTCGCCGAGAGCCGGAAGACGTCAAAAACGTCTCCACCGACCGCGAGATGGCTGGTGGCCGAGAGATATGCGCTGCCGACCTCGCAGTGCGGCAGCGGCACCGACTCGCTGCGGAACGCACGCTGCAGAATTTCGATGATCGTGCGTTCGTGCTCGAGCTCGCGGTTGAGTCGCGACCGAAAGACGTTGAAGAGAATCGCTAACACGCCGAAAACGAGCACCCAGAACGCACGCGTGTACGAGGACCGGTCGATCTGCAGCTGCGTGCTGCGTACGAGCGTAGCATCGGTGTCGGCGAGCGCTTCCCGAATCGACGCTGCCGTTCGCGCTTCGTAATCAGAGAAAAGTTTGTTGCGCTTGTCAAACTCGACGAGGCGCCGCGGGTTGCGCATGAGCGGCCGCGCGATCTCGCCCCGCCACCGCAGTTGCAAATATCCGTACGCGGCGAGCAGCTGCATCGGATCCGTGAGCCGCTCGGCGCTGAGGGTTCTTTGGATCGTCTCTTCTTTGGCGTCGAACCCCGCGGCGGCTTGGCGGTATTGCGCGATGTAGAAGGGGTCGCGCGTTAAGACGTAACCGCGCATCGAGTTCTCTTCGTCGATCTGTGAGCGCAGCAGTTCCTCGAGGTCGAGCTGCGCTTGCTCGATCCGCGCCTCTCGAGCGAAGGTGTTGGCGATCTGGCTGCGCGTCTCGAACGTCCCTTCGATCGCGAATCCTAACGTCACGACCAGGAACGCGGTCAATAGAAGCGTCGCGGTGAGGTTCGCGAGCGGCTCGCTCTTCACAAAGGCGTCATCGAGGCGCGGTCGAAGAACCGCAAGCTGTGCAAGTGGACCCCACGATTTTCAAATCCTACGACGTCCGCGGGGTTTATCCGTCCGAGCTGAGCGACGACGTTGCGTACGCGATTGGACGAACGTTCGTATCCCTTCTCGAAGGCGACCGGAACGCCGGTAACGCGCGGCTGACCGTGGCAGTCGGCCGCGACATGCGCCCATCGGGTGCAAAACTCCGCGAGGCATTTGCACGCGGCGCCGTCGACGCCGGCGCAGACGTCGTCGACATTGGAATGGTCTCCACCGATGCGCTCTACTTCGCGGTCGGAAAGTTCGAGTTCGACGGTGGCGTCATGATCACGGCTTCGCATAACCCCGCTCAATACAATGGTATGAAGTTCACCCGGTCACAAGCCCAAGCGATCTCGCTCGACACGGGCCTGGCGACAATACGGGACCGGCTGCTTTCGGGAGAGCTGCCTCCCAAGAGCGCCGAGCGGGGGACCACTACCCATCGTAACGTTCTCGACGATTTTGCGCAACACTGCCTTTCCTTCGTCGATCGCTCGAAGATCGCACCGTTCCGGATCGCCATCGACGCCGGGAACGGGATGGCCGGCGAGACGATTCCGCACGTCTTCAAGAGCCTGCCCTGCGAGGTCGTCCCGATCTATTTCGAGCTCGACGGCAGCTTCCCGAACCACCCCGCCAGCCCGATCGAGCCGGAGAACATGATCGACTTGCAGGCCGAAGTCCGCAAGCACGAATGCGACCTCGGGGTCGCGTTCGACGGCGACGCCGACCGGATGTTCATCGTCGACGAAAAGGCGAATCTCATCGACGGAAGCACCGTGACCGCGCTCGTCGCGCTCAATACGCTCAAGACGCATCCCGGGGCGAAGATCCTCTACAATCTCATCTGCAGCCGCAGCGTTCCGGAGCTCATCCAAAAGGCCGGCGGCGTACCGCTTCGTTCGAAGGTCGGCCACTCGATCATCAAGGCGGTTATGCGCGAGCAGGACGTCGTCTTCGGCGGCGAGCACAGCGGCCATTTCTACTTCCGCGATAATTGGTACGCCGATTCGGGAATGATCGCACTGATGCAATGCCTGGAGCTTTTCAGCGAAGCGAAGAAGCCGGTCAGCGAGGTGATCGCACCGATCGACACGCGCTTCCGCTCCGGCGAGATCAACAGCCAGGTGAAGGACGCCGATGCGAAGCTGCACGAGATCGAAACGCACTATAGCGACGCGCAGATCGACCACCTCGACGGCGTGACGATTTCCTATCCCGACTGGTGGATGAACGTGCGGCCTTCGAATACCGAGCCGCTGCTCCGGCTCAACGTCGAGGGCGATATGAAAGCGTTGATGGAACGGCATCGCGACGAAGCGCTGGGGTTGATTCGGAGCTAACCTCGCACGATGCCCGCCACGCTTCTGGGACCTGCTTTCATCGCCGTCGGCGACGGCACGTCGACCTTCGGACGGCTCTCCGTCGAGAACGGGCGAATCTCCGGGGTGCTCGCCGCAGACGGACCATCCGACTTCCCGCTGCCAGCCGGCTGCAGCATCGCGCCCGGGTTAATCGACCTCCACACCAACGGCGCGGGCGAGTTTCTGTTCAATCGCGATCAAGGTAACGCGATCGGCGTTGCCGGATCGAGTTACGCTGCCAACGGCGCCACCGGATTCGTCGCCGGCGTGATGACGGCGCCGTGGGAATCGATGCTGCACGCCGCGTCCGAGCTTGTGGAAGCGGCCAATCAACGCGAAGAGGAGCCGCCGGAAGGCGCGCGCTGCCTGGGAATTCACTTCGAAGGCCCGTTCCTGAATTCAAAGTTTCGCCGGATCCATCGCCACGATTGGCTGCTGCCGGCGAGCGCCGCGCACGCCCGGGAGATGGTGGACGCCTGCAAGGGTGCGTGTCTCTTGGTGACGATGGCGCCGGAGGTGGACGGCGTCGCCGACGCATTGCGCGTCTTCTTGGAGAATGGCGTCGCATGTTCCGCGGGGCATACCAGCGCGCGCTACCGCGAGGGAATGCTCGCGATCGGGTTAGGATTCCGTTCGTTGACCCACGCGTTCAACGGAATGCCTCCGCTCGATCATCGCGATCCGTCCATCTTGGCAGCGTTCATTCAGGACCGGCGGACGCTCGTGCAGGTTATCTGCGACGGCATCCACGTCTCGCCGGTGATGATCGATATTCTTCACCGCACGCTCGGAGATCGCGTCGTTCTGGTTACCGACAACATGCCGGCCGCCGATGCCGGCTATCACATCGACGGCGGCGTGATGCGATCGGCTGACGGAACGATTGCGGGCAGCGCGCTGCGCATCGACGAAGCGCTACGCAACTACATGTCCTACGCGCAAATTCCGTTCGCACAGGCGATCGTCGCCGCGACGCACGCGCCGGCACGGCTCATTCGCCACGACGGCGAGATGGGACGGATCGCACGCGGCATGCGCGCGGATCTTTCCTTCTGGGATAAGGATTACCAAGTCGCCGGCACCATGGTCGGCGGCCGATTCGTCTACAACCGGATTGAAGTCGCGGTTTAGCCTCTAGCCCAGCGACTCCGGGGCCGCGACCGGAGCACGAGAGGGATCCGTGGATTCGCGTGCGGCCGAACGAAGCATCGTGACGGCGGCGTAGATCACGACGATCACCACGAGCCAGCGCACCGCGGAGATCGGCAAACGATAGACCATGTGTGCGGCGATCCATACGCCCGGTATTCCGCCGATCGTAAGTCCGAGCGCGGCGAGCATCGAGAACGCGTTGAAGCGAATGAATCGCAGGCTCGCAAACGGCATCAGGAAGGCACACGACCCCATCATGATCGGGAAGGCCGCGATCGGGTTCATCCCGAGCAGGCTCACTAAAATCATGCAAGGTGCGTAGAAGCCGATTCCGATGGTCATGAGCGCGCCGAGGCAGAAGCTGACGACGACGCCGATCCAAAGGCGCACGCCGTCAAGGCCGAGCGCGTTTCCGGTCAGGCCGAACTGGCTCCCTTTGATATTCATCATGATGAAAAGTACCGCAGCGACCGCGAGCGCGGTGCCCATGCCGATCTGCACGTATCGCCGCGGCAGACGAGCGACTAGACCTGCGCCAAGCCATGCGCCTGCGACCGCCGCGAGGATCAGCAGAATCAGCGTCTTCGGCGCGACCGCGATGATACCGATGAAGATCCACGCTTCGACGATCGTCGGCAAAGCGTGACCGACGTTGAGCGTTCCCGGTATCCGCTCGTCGGGCACGAACCGCAGAAACTTGTACATCGAGGTCGTCGTCGCGAACGAGCCGATACCGAGCGTATCGAAGAAGTTCGCGACGAAGCCGATGACGACCGCAACGAGCCAATTCAGCGGCGTGCCGGCGATCGGACGGGCGCGCAGCGCCGCCAGCCCGAGCGCCACCACGACAATCAGCGCCACGACGACGAGACCGATGAAAAGGATCGTGTGTACCGTCATTCTCGCAGACGATACGGCGACGGGGGGCTGTGGCCTGCTGCGGCCAAGCTACGAGGCGGCGAGCTCGCGCGTCGCGGCCGCGTTGAAGTACGCGGCCTGCGGATGATGCATGACGATCGCCGCGGTCGACTGCTCGGGGACGATCTGAAACGCCTCTGTCAGCGTCACGCCGATCGCCGCAGTCGCGTCGAGCAGGCGAAAAACGAGCCCGTGCTGTTCGAGATTGGGACAGGCGCCGTATCCCCACGAGTAACGCTTGCCGCGTTCCGGATCGAGCCCTAGCTCTCGGCGAATGCGCCGGTGCGTGTACTCGGCGAGCGCCTCGGCGGCTTGCACGGAGAAGCCGTGGAGAAAGTACGATTCGCCGTACTCACCGGCCGCCTGGAGCTCTTCGGTGCGCCGCGTCGCCTGCGACCCAACGGTGACGATCTGAAGCGCGAGCACGTCGCTCGCTGCGCCGTCGTCGGGATCACGTAAGTAATCGGCGAGACTCAGATGCTCACCGCCGGCCTGTCGCGGAAAGGTGAGCCGCGCGATCTCGCGGCGCGGATCGCCCGGGTCGTATACGATGACGTCGTTGCCGGAGCCCGCGGCCGGAAAGTAACCGTAAACGACGCGCGGCTGCAAGAGCTGACCGCCGAGCGATTCGCTTTGATAGCGCGCGAGCCGCGGGTCGAACTCCTCGGCGACGAGGCGTTCGAACGCGCTTCCTTTCGTATTCGCGCCGCCCCACGAGAGCCGGTAGAGGCTGCGCAGGTCGAAGCACGGCCAGAGCTCGGTAACGTCGATCCTTCGGCTTCGCTCGGGGTGAGCATATGAGAGGTCGCGAGCGCCCCAAAACGGCGGCGCCGGCACGTCGGCGCGGCGTTCTTTCACCGCGGATCGCACCGTTGTAGCGGCACGCAGCACCGGTTCGCGGCGCCGTTCTTTCTGTTCGAATGCTTCGCGCTTCGCGCGCTCGACGAGCTGCTCGCGGCGCTGAGGATCGCTCGTCAACGCGTCCATCACCTCGAGACCCTCGAACGCGTCGCGCGCGTAGAACAAACCCGGCTCGAAGAATCGGCTGCCATCGTCGAGCAGCGCGATGCGCCGCCCGAAGTCGCGGTTGATCGCCGCGCCGCCGACGATTACCGGGAAACGGAGGCCACGCGCATCCTGCTCTTCGAGACAAATCGGCATTTGCTTGCTGGTTGAGACGAGCAGCGCCGAAAGCCCGATCGCGTCGGCCCGCACCTCGACTGCTTTCTCCAAAATCGTGTTAACCGGAACTTGCTTGCCGAGGTCGTGCACGGTATAGCCGTTGTTCGCGAGGATCGTGTGCACGAGATTCTTGCCGATGTCGTGCACGTCACCGAAGACGGTCGCGAGCACGACGGTGCCTTTCGTCGCGCCCTCGCGCCGTTCGAGGAACTGCTCCAGATGCGCCACGGCCTTCTTCATCACTTCGGCGCATTGCAGAACGAACGGCAAGATGAGCTCGCCGCGTCCGAACCGGTCGCCGACGTCTTTCATCGCCGGGAGCAGAATCGCGTTGAGCACGTCGACCGGCGTGTACTGCTGCAAGGCCTCGTCGATCTTCGCCTCGATCCCGTCCTTCCGCCGGTGGAGAATCGCACGGTGAATGCGCTCCTCGATCGGCGTGTCTTCTTCACGTCCCTTCGATTCGTCGCTTCGCTCCTCGCCCAAAATGACACTCGCTTCGAAGTGCTCGATGAGGCGCGTCAGCGCATCGGGGCGGCGGTTGAAGACGAGGTCGTCGCAGAGCTCGCGGATTTCGGCTTCGATCTCGAAGTACGGTACGATCTCCTTGGGATGGACGAGCGCGCAGTCGAGTCCCGCTTGCACGCAATGATGCAGGAAGACCGAGTTGAGTGCGGCACGCGCGTTCGCCTTGAGGCCGAAGGAAACGTTCGAAACGCCGAGCGACGTCAGTACGCCGGGCAGCTCGCGCTTGATCCTGCGAATTCCCTCGATCGTCTCGACGGCCGACGCGGCAAACTCAGATTCGCCGGTCGCGAGCGTGAACGTCAGCGCGTCGAAAATCAGCGCGCCCGGCGGGAGTCCGTACTCGCCCGCGACGATGTCGTAGATGCGCCGCGCGACCTCGGCCTTTCGCTCCGCGCTCTTCGCCATTCCGCTCTCGTCGATCGTCAGAGCGACGACGGCGGCGCCGTGCTCGCGCGCGAGCGGCAAGACGGCGTCGATCTTCGCTCGCCCGGATTCGAGATGCACCGAGTTGAGGATCGCGCGCCCGGGATAGTTCTGCAGCGCGGCTTCGAAGACTTGAGGCTCGGTCGAGTCGATCGCGAGCGGCGCTTCGATCGATTGGGCGAGCCGCCGTACGATCTCGCGCATCTGCAGCTCTTCGTCGGGGCGTTCTGTAAGCGCGCAGCAGATGTCGAGGACGTGAGCGCCACCCTCAACCTGTTCGCGGGCGACGAGCGCGATGTCGTCGTAGCGATCCTCGAGCAAGAGCCGCTTGAGCTTTCGCGATCCCTGCGCGTTGATACGCTCGCCCACGATGAGCGGCGCGGGCTGTTGCTCGAGCGCGACCGCCGTTATCGCCGACGCGACCTCTTCGCCCGGCTGCGCCGCTAACCGCCTCGGCTTTCGCGCCGCGCCATCGACCGCGGCGCGCAGCTCCGCGATGTGCGCGGGCGTCGTGCCGCAGCAACCGCCAACGACATCGACGCCAAAGTCGGAGACGAAGGCGACGAGCTCGCGCGCGAGCTCCGTCGGCCCTTCGGGATAGATCGTCTCGCCCCGCGGGCCCATCAACGGCAGTCCCGCATTCGGTATGACGCTGACGAACGCGTGCGAGCGCTCGCACAAATAGCGAATCGAGTCGCGCATCTGTGCCGGTCCAGTCGAACAGTTGAGTCCGACGACCTCGACTTCGAGAGCGTCGAGAACCGCGCGAATCGCGCGAATGTCGGTGCCTAGCAGCATCCGCCCTTCGGTGATCAGCGTCGGCTGCGCCTGAATCGGCACGTGACGCATTCCCCGCGCGAACTCGCGGCGGATTCCGGCGATCGCCGCCTTGAGCTCGAGCAGATCCTGCATCGTCTCGAGCAGGAGCAGATCGACGCCGCCCTCGACGAGCGCGCGTGCCTGCTCGGCATAGATGTCGCGTAGTTGCTCGAAGGTAACGTTCGAGAGCGCCGGATCGGAGGACGAGACCAGCATTCCCGTCGGCCCCATCGATCCCGCGACGAAACGCGGGCGCTCCGGCGTCGAAAAGGCGTTGCAGGCGTCGCGTGCGATCTCTGCGGCGCGGAAGTTGATCTCACGCGTACGCTCGCCGAGCCGGTACTCGTCGAGCTTGAGCCGCGAGCCCGTGAACGTGTCGGTCTCCACGACGTCGGCGCCGGCCGCGAGATAGGATTCGTGAATCGCGCGCACGATCTCGGGGCGCGTCAGTACTAGCCCTTCGTTGCAACCGTTGTACGCGTCTCCGCCGAAGTCGTCGGCGGTAAGCTCCAGGGCCATGAGCTGCGTGCCCATCGCGCCGTCGAAGACCAAGACGCGCTCTTCAAGGAGGCGCAGGTACTCAGACAACCGCTCGAATCTCTCCCACCATTTTTCCGGTACGATTATACACCGCCGGGCGAGCAAAGCGCTCCATTTCGGCGACTTGCCGCTCGTCGAGCACTCCGAGCTTCCGCAGAACGGCGATTGTCGAAGGGCCGCGCGCGCGCGATGCGCCGTCGATAACCTTGGAGACGAAACCGCATTCGCGCGCGATCGCCGCGACCGACTGCACTCCCTCCGCTCCCGCTTTGGCGGCGAGCGCACCACGACCGGCGATCATCAGCTCGGTATCGAAGCGGCCCGTGCCGGCGACGTACTCGGGATGCGCGACCATCGCGTCGCGCACGACGCGCAACGCCGCAGCGACGCGTTCGCCCACGCCGCGCAGCGAGGCGAAACGCGCGAACGATCGCGCCGCGTTGCGTAGGCTCGTGGCGTAGACGGGGATGCCGCAGCCGTCGACAGCGACCGGCCAGGTTGCCGGATCGTCGCCGGAGAGACGCGCACAGAACTCGAGAATGCGGCGTTGCGCCGGATTGCGTTCCTCCAAATAGGTCGCGGGATCCGCACCGATGACTTTGCAGAGAGCGAGAATGCCGGCGTGTTTGCCGGAACAGTTGTTTTGCAGCACCGACGGCTGCTCTCCGGAGCGCGCGAGTTCGCTCGCCGCGGCTTCGTCGTAGGGCTGGTGAACGCCGCACTGCAGCGCCGACTCGTCCATGCCGATCTTCTGCAAGATAGACCGCACGGCCCGAACGTGAAACGGCTCGCCGAAGTGCGACGCGGCCATGACCGCAATCTCGCGATCGTCGAGACCGAAGGCATCGGCTACGCCGGCCTCGATTGCCGCGGCGGCGATGAACGGCTTAGCGGCCGAACGTAGATAGACGGGAACGTCGACGTCTCCGGCCTCGTAAACCGTACGATCCGCCGCGTCGACCGCGCAGGCCGCCACGCGATGGTACGACTCGACGAGTTCGCCCCGCGTTACCTCGACAACAATGCCGCAGTCTTTTGTCACCGTGAGCTTGTCGAAGGGTGGTCGAAGGTCAAACGAGCGCGGGTTCGACGATGGTCGCTTCTTGCTCGGTGAAAACCGGATTGCTCAGATACCGCTCGCCGGTGTCGCAGGCGATCGTCACGATCGTCTTCCCCCGCAGTTCCGGCCGCGCAGCAACCATAAGCGCAGCCCAAACGTTCGCGCCGCTCGATATTCCGACGAGCATCCCCTCTTCGCGGGCCAACCGGCGGGCGGTCGCAATCGCATCGGCGTCGGTAACGCGAATGACTTCGTCGTAGATTTCGGTGTTGAGAACCTTCGGTACGAAACCCGCGCCGGTGCCTTGAATCTTGTGCGGGCCGGGTTTGCCGCCGGAGAGCACCGGCGAACTATCGGGTTCCACCGCAATCATAACGACGCCCGGCTTGCGCTCCTTGAGCACCTCGCCGACGCCGGTGATCGTTCCACCCGTTCCGACCGCCGAGATGACGACGTCGACCGCGCCGTCCGTGTCGCGCCAGATCTCTTCGGCGGTGGTGCGGCGATGAATCTCCGGATTGGCGGGATTGTCGAACTGCTGCGGCATG
Source organism: Candidatus Cybelea sp. (assembly GCA_036269355.1). Taxonomy (GTDB): domain Bacteria; phylum Vulcanimicrobiota; class Vulcanimicrobiia; order Vulcanimicrobiales; family Vulcanimicrobiaceae; genus Cybelea. The sequence continues at coordinate 11,709 of DATASC010000116.1, forward strand.
AAGAACTTTGCGGGTGCGCCTCCAGAGATCTCGTTAGCGCGGCGCAGCGCGCCGGGCATTCCCTCAGCGCCAGGCGTGAGCACGACCTGTGCCCCATACGCCCTGAGCAGGTTTCGCCGTTCGACCGTCATCGTGTCGGGCATCACGAGGATCAGCGGATATCCTTTCGCAGCGGCGACGAAGGCGAGCGCGATACCGGTGTTGCCGCTTGTCGGTTCGATCAGTGCCTTGCCGGGTTTCAGGATGCCGCGCTTTTCCGCATCCCAGATC
>DATASC010000117.1:0-3336 GCA_036269355.1 Candidatus Cybelea sp.
TTCCTGAGCGACGTCGACGCGGAACTCAACGCCGCGCTTACGGCCGGCATGCAAACGATTCGTCTGCTACGCCCCGCCGACACGCCCCCCAACGCGACAACCACCCACGCAAGCACCGCCAGCTTCGACGAAATCGAAATCACGCCGCGCGCGTAAACGCGCGGTTGTCGCCGCGAGCCCATCGAAGGGCCCTTGTCACCCTGAGCCTGTCGAAGGGTGAGAGCGCATCGCCGCGTTTAGCGGTTCTCCCTCCGCACCGAGCGCGGCAGCGAGACCAGCACCGAACACGCCAGGTAGCCGATCGCGGAGATCGCCATCGTCATCCGCACGCCGGCGTGGTCCGACAGCCAGCCGCCGAGCAGCGATCCGGGCAAAATCCCCACGAGCACGAGCAGCCGCGTCACGCCGAACACGCGGCCGACGAGATCCTCGGGGATGATGCGCATGCGCCACGAGACGATCGTCGTCACCCAATAGCCCGCGCTCACGCTCGAGACCGTCACGGCGGCAACGGCGACGGGCATCGATTGCGCCCACGGCAACGGCAGCCAGGCGAGGCCGTCGATCAGGTTCGCCGCGATCAGCGCCGTGCCGACGCGCCAGTGCGTACGCCCCGCGATGAACGACCCGAGGGCGGCGCCCGCGGAGAAGCACCCGAACGCGATCCCGACCGCCGCGTCGTGCGCTCCGAACGCGCGCTTGAAGTACGGGATGAGCGAGACGAAACCGACCGATCCGATGCAGTTGAAGCACATGGCCGCAAGTGACGTCGAGCGCAGCGCGCCGTCAGCCCAAAGAAAACGCCATCCGGTCACGACATCGTTCGCGATCTCGCGCACCGACGGAATCTTGCCGGGTGTCTCGGGGCCGAACGTCGGAACCGACGCGATCGCACCGAGCGAACACAGATACGTCACAGCGTTGGCTGCGAGCGCCGGCAGCGGCCCGACGATTCCCATGAGCGCGCCGCCCAGCGGCGGCGACACGAGGTTCACGGTCTGCTCCGTCGCCTGCAGCGTCGCGACGCCCGATTTCGCGCGTTCCTTGCCGAGCAGGTACGGGATCGTCGGCGTCTGCGCGCCGAGGAAGATCGAACCGCCGACCGCGAGCAGCACAACGCCGCCGTAGATCACGCCGATCGACAGGTGCCCGGTGACGAAGAGCACGCAGAACGCCGACATGATCGCGAAGCGCAAGGCGTCGCAGACGATCATCAGGCGTCGGCGGTCGACGCGGTCCGCGAGCGAGCCGCCGATGACGCTGACGAACGCGTACGGGAGCAGCTCGAGTCCCCACGTCCAGCCGATCGCCGTCGCCGATCCCGTGAGCCGGAAGACGAGCAGCGGAATCGCGAGCGTGCGCAGGCCGTCGCCCAGATAGCTGAGCGCTTGACCCGCGTAGAAGCGGCTGAACGCGGAAGAACGGAAGACGCTCGGCGTGCGAGCGGTCACGGTGGCCATACGAGAATCCCAAGCGTGCGGAGAAAGAAGTTGACCTGCACGACCCGCGCCGGCGAACGGCGCGGGGGAATCTACGAAAGCACGGCCTCGCTTCGGTTGGATGTCGCCCGAGCGAATCCTGCTGCAGACGGCGGGAGTTGCCGCCGAAAACCAGAATCGGAGCTGGTCGGTCCCGGATAGCTCAGTTGGTAGAGCAGCTGACTGTTAATCAGCGGGTCGTTGGTTCGAGTCCAACTCCGGGAGCCAGATTACGCGGGAAACCGCCGCACCGCGACGGTTTCTTTGCGTACAGATTGGCGAGTGGCCCGTATTTGGCCCACATTCATTGAACGCTCCACCAGGTTGTCGTGCGTCTGCTTTGCAGACGAGCAGATCATGGACGCTTAGGTCACGGAAGCGGGTTTCCGGACGCGCTTTCCGCGTAGGTGCGTCCGCCAGTATCTTGGCAACGGCGTCAACAACTTCGACTTCTGCCGCGGCGAAAACCCGCGCGGCGAGAGCCTGCAACACAACCGACCTCAAGTCGGTATGCTGCGTCCTAGGTCGGAATACATCAGCGCCAACTCGGAATCCGTAAGCGGGCTGTCCTTCGCTGCGTTCGACGGCGCCTCGTCGATATTCCAATAAACGAGGAGAATGGCCGGCTGCCGATAGAGCGCTTGCGAAGTCGCCCGCTCTGCGATCCGCTCTGAAAGCCACGCCTTCTCACGAAACAACGAGGCGATGCGTTCGTCAAAACCTTCCGTCGCGCGCGCCTTGTAGCGGTCTACGAGCATTGCATTGAGCGTCGACGGCTCGGGTGCGCCAACAAGCTCCGTGTAGAGGCGATCGACCGTCGCGGCCACCCGGTCGCCGGGCGCCGCCGCGAGAGCGAGCTTCGCTCGAACTTCGGTAAAGTAGTCGCCCGTAGCTTCGATCAGCGCCATGCTCTTTGCGGCCGCGCGTTTTACGGACGGGTCCGCGGCCACGCTCGGTTTGTAGATCGTATCATGCGTCAGTTCACTGTACGCGTGTTGCAGCAGAGTGCGGATCTGAACTTCGCAAGGAACGTCTTTGGCTATGTCCGTGCCGTTCCAGCGGATTCCCGACTTTGAGCGAACGATGTAGTGCACCGACTGGTAATCGAACTCGTATGGCCGCAGCATTAGCTCTTCCTCGAAGTCGCGAGCCTTAGTCGCGGACCAGTCTTCGCACGCCAGTATCACTTCTTCGACGGTACGGACGTCGTCTTTGAACAAAAGGACGACACGAACACCGACTTTGTCCTCAATGTCGCCGTATGGATCAGCGTATGGCTTCTTTCGGTGGAACGCTTTGTCCACCAATGATTTTTCAAGCTTCGTGCGCGTCGAGATCGGAATCTTGAAAAACGACTCCGATTCCTCGGCGCCGATCTTCACCGCGACGCTGCGCCCGATGCGATCGGCGACGAATTCACCCCAAGCCGCATACATTGGACGTTCACTGCGCCAGCGCGTCAGCAACGCGCTCTCGCGGTCCATCACCGCTCGCCGGTCATCGCCTGGCGAATCGTTATGCTGGTCCATTTCGGCGTCGTACCATCGACCGGAGGTCCGTTGATCGACTCGATGGTCACCTTCTGCTTGAGCGCTTCAGGAGACGCAGACAACTCGATGTCCGCCCCGAACCGGAAGCGGCGCCGCTGAAGGCGTGTGCCCATTTCGGATATGTCGCGGACGACCGCGTTCGGAGTAAAATGCTTGCGCGCTAGAAACGCGGTATAGTCGTCCCGCAGATCGGGCGGCATATAGCGCTCGGCGAACTCGCTCGCGGTGAAGGTCGGCGTGTTGTCATCGCGCACGAAGACGTAAAGGCTGTCGACGAGGTCACGCTTTTTATCCCCATCCAGATCGGC
>DATASC010000118.1:0-15242 GCA_036269355.1 Candidatus Cybelea sp.
CGCGACCGCACGCGTGCGACCATCCAATCGTTTTCGAACCTCGGTCTGCTCGAGTTTACGCGCAAACGCATCGGCAAAGACCTCGGCGGTCAGCTGCGCGGCGCATGTCCCACCTGTGCGGGCATGGGGAGCGTGATGTCGGCCCAGTCGGTGGCAATCGAGACGTTCCGCCAGATTCGCAATCAAGCTAACGGCAAGGCTGCCGGCGACGTCGTCGTGCACGTCGCGCCGACTGTCGCGGTGCAGATGGATTACTGGTACGAGGAGGAACGCGCCGAGCTCGCACGGTCGATCGCGCATCCGATCCACGTGCGCGTCGATCCAATGATCCATCCCGAGAAGGCGCGCATCGAGGTCGTGGCCGGATTCAAGGATCACAAGGGGCACGTCGTTCGCGTCGGCGACGAGCACGAAGTCGAGCTGCTCCCGGGACGCCTACCGAACGTCACTTCGGCGGCGGCCGTGGTCGACGGTCACCTTGCGGAGGTCGAGAACGCCGCGAACAACGCGGGAAACTTCGTTCGCATCCGCATCATCGACGTCGAGGACAAAGACGACTACGTCCTGGCCGAGCTAGTGACGGCCGGCGTAAAGTCAAGGCGCAAGAGGCGCCCGCGTCGGGCCGAAGTCTCCACGGCCGAGCAGACGAGGCAGTTGCGCGAACTTGCGGAAGATGCGGCCCGTCAGTCGGCATCGCGTCCGCCCATCGGCATCACCTCGATCACCGAAGAAGAGGAAGCCTTAGACAAGGCGTTGCGCGCAGAGCGCATCGGCGAGGCCCAGCCCGACGCGATCATCATCGCGGAGGGTTCCGTGCACGTGGCAAGCGACGGCCGGCGCAAGCGCCGCCGACGCCGGCGCGGACGCGGCCGGGACGATGCGCCCGCCACGCAGTTGGTTGAGGAGATAGCGGCGACGCCGGCCGAGCCGCTTTCGACCGAGGGTCCCGGTCAGCAACGGCGACGCCGTCGCCGCCGGCGCGGACGCCGAGGACGAGGCGGAGGTGCCGCCACTATGCCCGATCGCCATATCTTTGAGGTATCGGCCGACGGTGCTGCGCATCCGACGGGGACGACCGCGCCGCCCGAGCCGTCGCGAGCGATCGCGAGGCGCGTAGCGCGACCGCCGGCGGTCGAAGCGCCGCCGCCGAGCCTTACCGCGCCCGAAGAGGAGCCGAAGCGGACGAAGCCCGCACGGCGGCGTACGCCGCGTGCTGCCGTCGCGGGAGAGCTCGAAGGGACGGGTAGCGCGCTTGCCCTACCGGCGCCGAAGCCGCGGCGGACGCGCAAGAAGGCTGAGGCCGAAGAACCCGTTGCCGTCGCAGCGCAAGCGAAGCCGAAGACGACGACTCGCAAGCGAAAGACCACAACTACCACGGCCTCTCGCAAGAAGAAGAGCTCTTAGGAGCCCGCGGGGTGGTGGGCTCCTAGCCGCCGTTCTCCTGGCTCATGTGCGCGAGCTTGTCGTCGAGATATTGGATCGCGCGCGTGAGCTGGTCGTCTTTCGCGGGCTGTCCGAACTGCGCGTGCTTGTTCTCGACGACGACGATATCGGGCGTAATGCCGAGATGATTGATGTCGCGGTTACGCGGCGTAAGATAGCGCGCCGTGGTGATCTTGATCGCGCTCTTGTCCGGCAGAGGAATGATCGTTTGAACGACGCCTTTGCCGAACGTCTTCGTACCGAGGATCGTGCCGACGCTGCTGTCTTGAATCGCTCCCGAGGTGATCTCGGAGGCCGACGCAGTGTAGCCGTTCACGAGGACGACGAGCGGTAATGGATTGATCGCGGTGTCGTCGGCGTCGAGCGTCGTGATGTTCGACGCTCGCGACTCGACCGAGACGATTGGCCCGCTCGGAATAAACTTCGAGCTAACCGCGACCGCCGCTTCGAGATATCCGCCGCCGTTGTCGCGCAGGTCGAGCACGAGCGCGCGCGCTCCTTCTTTCTGAAGGCGGTCGAGCGCGGCGTTAAGCTCGTCGCCGGTATCGCGTCCGAAGACGGTCAGCGCGACGTAGCCGATCTTGCCGGGCAGCATCTTCTCATAGACGCTGAGCTGATGGATCTTCGCACGTACGATCGTGAGCGGTGCGCCGAGCGTGCTGCTATCCCGCTCGATGGTCAGCGTCACCTTCGTGCCTTCCTTGCCGCGCAGCTTTCCGCTGGCTTGCGGGAGAGCCATCCCCTTCGTCGAGACGCCGTCGATTGCCGTGATCAGATCGTCCTGCTGGATTCCGGCCTTGTCGGCGGGTCCGTCGGGAACGACGTTCTCGACCGAGATGTACTTCGTCTTGTCGTCGACTTGAATGACGATGCCGGTACCGCCGAAGTCTCCCCCGTCGAGACCCTGATTGAGTCCGGCAAACTCCTTAGGCGTGAGGAAAACAGTGTAACGATCGTTGACCGACTTCATCATCCCGTCGAGTGCGACGTAGGTGAGGTCGTGCAGCGTGAACTTCGATTTCGATTCCGCTTGAGCGGTTTCGACCTCACGGTCGATCTCGTGAACGTTGGTCGACGGCGAGTCGCTCGCGTGCATCGCCGGGAGCTCGGCGTGCTTGACGCCCGCCGTCCGCATTGCCGAGAGCAGTTGCGCGCGGATAGCGTCGAGGACGACCTGCGCTTCGACCTTCTTATAGAAGTTGTCGGTCAGGTATCCGTAGCTCGTCGAGATCTCACCGGCGTCAGCCGAGGAGAGATGCGTGTCTTGCCCCGCCGCAGCGATGGTGAACTGGATGAGACTCGCGCCGAGCGCGGCCGCCCAGAGAATCGAAAGAAAACGTTTCATGGTCTCCACTTTAACGGTTGGGAACGAGGAATCGTGCCTTGGCGACTGCCAGCTGCTTGTCGGCGGGCGTATCGATCAGAGATGGGTTGGGGCTTTGATTAACGACGACGTCGGGAAGAATCCCGTGGTGCTGGATGTCGCGCCCCGCGGGCGTCACGTAGCGCGCGGTCGTGATCTTGAGCGCGCTCTCGTCGGGAAGCGGATAGATCCTCTGCACGACGCCCTTACCGAAGGTGCGCGTGCCGACGAGCGTCGCGAGCCGGTAATCTTGGAGTGCGCCGGCGGTAATCTCCGAAGCGCTGGCCGTGTAGCCGTTCACGAGCACGACGAGCGGATGGAGACCGCCGATGGCGTCGCCGAGTGCGGTGTCGCTCGTGCGCTGTCCGTCGCGCTCGATGGTCGAAACGATCGTCCCCTGCGGTATGAAAAAGCTCGAAATTTGGATCGCCGCGTCGAGAAAACCGCCGCCGTTATCGCGCAGGTCGAGAATATAACCACGCGCGCCGTGGGTGCGTCCGTCGAGGAGCGCCTTGCGAATCTCGTCCGCGGAGGTCGAACCGAAGTCCGAAAGACGGATGTAATCGATCCCGTCTTCCATTTTTGCCTGCACCGTCGGCACGTGAATGATGTCGCGCACGATCGCATAGGAACGCTCGGTCGACGGCGCGTTGAACGCGTGGACGCGTAAACGCACCACGGTACCGGACTCACCGCGGATCAGCTCCTCGACGCGATCGATGTTCAAGCCGCGCACGTTCTTGCCGTCGACGCTGTCGACGATATCGCCCGGCTTCATTCCGGCGCGCGCGGCCGGCATCGAAACGATCGGCTGGACGATGATGCGGCCGTCTTTGAGCTGATAGATATAGACGCCGATCCCGCCGAAGTTGCCGCCGGAGAGCGATTCCTGCAGCCCTCGCATTTCGCGCGGCGAGAGATAGACCGTATAGGGATCGCGGACCGAGCTCATCAGCCCGCGCAGCGCCGCATCGGTTAAATCGTCGCGGCCATTAGGGCCGACGTCGGCGGCGTAGTGCTGCTGCGCGTATGCGAGCACCTCGGCGGCGCGCGCGCCGTCTTGACTCGGGTTCCCGCTGGCGGCTTCGGCGGGCATCGACGCGTTGCCGACCTTCTTTTCCTTTAAGAAGGCGCGCAGCGCGGCGGACTCGCCGGCGAGCGGCGTCTGTGGATCGACGGGCTTGTAGTAGCTGCTCTCCAGTTTTTGCAGTGCGAGATTAGCGATGGCCGAGCCTTCGGCGCTGCGGGGCGCGAAGAGATCGTGCAGATCGCCCGTGGTTGCGACCTCGAGCACCGATTGGCGCGCGAGCATGCCGGTTTGCAGGCCAATCGCCAGCGTGCCGACGACCGCGAGGGCGACGACGAGCAAAAGTGGGAACAGAAGTCGTGGGAAACGAGTCATGGATTCCTTTTAGTCAGTACCCGCCGCGGCGGCCTTTGAGTTGCTCTCCTGGAAGCGTATTCTCTAAGGCTTAATGGAGACGGGGGGCGGGGTCGACGGGCTTCCCGGCGATCCGGACCTCGAAGTGGAGGTGCGGGCCGGTCGATTGCCCGGTCGAGCCCACCGCTCCGATGGCCTGTCCTCGCTGGACGGACTGGCCGCTCGAGACGTAGATCGCCGAGAGATGCCCGTAGCCCGTCGAGTAGCCGCCGCCGTGATCGATCAAGATGTAGTTGCCGTAGCCCCCGTACCACTGTGCCATAATAACGGTTCCCGATGCCGCCGCCGTTACGGTCGTCCCGCTCGGCGCGGCTATATCGAGGCCCTGGTGGAACTCCGGCGCACCGCCGAACGGATTCGAGCGCCAGCCGAAGGGCGAGGTGATCGTCCCCGTGACCGGCCATGAGAAGCTGCCGAGCGCTCCTTGCGTCTCGACGCCGCCCGCTATTCCGGCCGCGCGGCGCTCGGCTGCGATCTCCCGCTCCCGCTCGACGATGAGGTTTTCGAGTGCCGACTCCTCCGACGCGGAGAGGCTCTCGATCTCCGCAACCTGCGATGCAACGCTGCGACGCTGCACCGACGCGAGCTCGACGAGATTTCTCCGTTCGTCGGCGAGTGAGTTGAGCTGGCTGCGCGCTTCCGCTTGCGCGGTCTCTTCTTGCTGAAGTTCCATGCGCGTCCGTTCGAGATCGGCTTCGATTGCGGCGACGCGCCGTTCGACGGCCTTGCGCGAACGCACGGTGCGCTCGTTGGCGGCGATCAGCAGCCGCAAATCTTCCCAGCGCTCCACAAAATCGGTAAACGACCGCGACGCGATTAGCGTGTTGAGGTACGTCAGATCGCCGTACTCGTAGACGTCGACGAGCCGTCGCTTGAGCAACTCGTCGTGCAGACGAAGCGACCGCTGTGCGGCATCGAGCTGGACGCCGTTCCAATCGATGCGCCGTTGCGTGGAAGCCTGCTGCGCGCCGAGCGAGTCGATGCGGTCGTTCACCACGCCGATCGCCGCAGTCGTCTCCCCAAGTTGCTGCGAGAGATCGTTATAATGCAGCGTGACAGCGTGCAGTTCGGCGCGTTTTTCCTGAAGACGTACCTGGGTTTGCTGCGCCTTGGCCCGCTCCGACTTAATGCGCTGGTCGAGCGTCGACCCCGCGGCAAGCACGGGGACCAGTGCGAGCGCGACCGCGGCCAGCGCAAAACGAGGGTGCATGCGGCGATTACGTTCGCAAGTGGCGTCCGACCGATACCCACGATGCGACGATGCCGATCGCCGCGCCGACCGCGAGAAGCTCGGCCGAAAAGATGCGCCCGTCGACGGGAACGACGGTCAACTGCGCCCACGGCAGCGCTTCGAGCAGGCGCGGCCAGAGTGCGGCCCGCGCAACCGCAAGCAAGCCAATGGCGCACAACGCGCCGATCAAACCATCGAGCAATCCTTCGCAGATGAAGGGCAGGCGGATGTAGGTGTTCGTCGCTCCCACGAGTTGCATGATCGCGATCTCGCGCCGGCGGGCGAAGACGGTCAGGCGAATGGTATTGGCGATGATGATGCCCGCAACGGCAAAGAAGACCACGATCACGGCGATGCTGATGCGCCGGAGCACCGCGCCGAGCTGGAGCAGCCGCTGGACGATCTTCTGCCCGTAGACGACGTTTTGGACGCCGCTCAGACGGCGAACGCTCGCGGCGATCGCCGGAACGTCCTCGGCGTCGCGAGCTTTGATACGAAACTTGTCGGGGAGCGGGTTCTCGGTTAAGAGCCCGGTGTCGATCGTACCTTGCGTTCGTTCGCGAAGTTCCGCAAGTCCCTGCTTCTTGGGAACGTATTGCGCCGATGCGACGCGCGGGTCTTGCGCGAGAAAGTGCGAGATCGCCGTGACTTGCTGCGACGTGACGCCGGACGTGAGATACGCGGAAACCGAGATCTCGTCGAGCAGTTGTTTGCCGGCGTCGGCGACGGCGGAGCGCACGAAGAGAAAGAGACCGAGTAGAACGATCGTAATGGCGACGGTTCCGACTGCCGTCGCCTGCATTCCGGCGTTGCGCGAGAAATTGCGCAACACCTCAGCCAGAAAGAACTTGACTTTCCCTGAGTCCAAGATAGTAATAGCCTCGCTCTTCGTCGGCGGCGATGCGTCCGTCTTCCAGGCGGACGACGCGGCGGCGCATCCGGTCGACGACGGCCTGATTGTGCGTCGCAACGACAACCGTCGTGCCTTTGAGATTGATACGCAGGAGCAGCGCGGTGATTTCGGTCGTGTTCGCCGGGTCGAGATTGCCCGTCGGCTCGTCGCACAGCAGAATCTTCGGATTGTTTACAAGCGCTCGCGCGATCGCCGTGCGCTGCTGTTCTCCGCCGGAGAGCTCGCCCGGATACATCCGGCTCTTGTGCGAGAGTCCGACCAGATCGAGCGCGCGAGGAACCTGCCGCATGACGTCGCGCGTATGCGCTCCGGTCACCTGCATCGCGAAGGCGACGTTCTCCCAGACCGTCTTGTCCACGAGCAGCTTGAAGTCTTGAAAGACGACGCCGAGGTGGCGGCGCAGCGCGGGGATTCGGCTGCGGCGAAGGCGGTCGACGCGGATGCCGTCGACGATGATTTCTCCCGTCGTCGACTTTGCTTCGCGATAGAGAAGCCGCAGCAGACTCGACTTGCCGGTTCCGGAATCGCCGACGAGAAAGACGAAGTCGCCCTTCGCGATCTCCAGAGTGATGTTGTCGAGGGCGCGTACGCCGTTGGGATAGACAAGCGAAACGCCGCGGAGGGAGATCATCGCTGAGGTAGGAGGTTTAGCAGGGGGCAGCGGCTATACCTTTGCCATGGACTTCGATTTAACCGACGAGCAAAAGGCCATCCAAGGCCTGGCTCGCGAGTTTGCGCGTGACGAGGTTCGGCCGCGCGCCGAGGAGATGGATCGCGACGAGCGATTCCCGTACGAGTTGGTCGCGAAGTTAGCCGAGCTCGGCTTCATGGGTCTGCCGTTTCCCGAAGAGTACGGCGGTGCGGGCGCAGACACCGTTAGCTATGCGCTCGCGGTCATGGAGATCGCGCGTGCCGACGCGTCGACGGCGATCACGATGGCAGCGCACGTGTCGCTCGGCGCCACGCCGTTCTACCTGTTCGGAAGCGAAGCGCAGAAGCAAAAGTATCTCGTACCGCTCGCGCGCGGCGAGATGCTCTGGGGATTCGGCCTCACGGAGCCGAGCGCCGGGAGCGATGCCGGCAACGTACAGACCAAAGCGGAGCTGCGCGCCGGCAAGTGGATCGTTAACGGCACGAAGGCTTTCATCACCAACTCCGGCACCGACATCAGCGGCGGCACGACCATCACGGCGGTTACGGGCCGAAGGCCCGATGGATCGCGCGAGATTTCGAACATCATCGTGCCGCAGGATACGCCGGGATTCACTCGCAGCCGGAAGTACGCGAAGATGGGCTGGCGCGCGTCGGATACCCGCGAGCTCTCCTTCGCCGATGCGGAGGTGCCCGAAGAGAACTTGCTCGGCCCTCGAGGCGAGGGTTACCGGCAGTTTCTCTCTATCCTCGACGGCGGCCGGATTTCGGTCGCCGCGCTCTCCATCGGGCTCGCGATGGGCGCGTACGACGAAGCGCTGGCGTACGCTCGCGAGCGCCACGCATTCGGCAAACCGATCAGTAAGTTTCAGGCAATCTCATTCAAGCTCGTCGACATGCTCACCGAGATCGAGCACGCAAAGCTAATGATGCTGCGCGCGGCGTGGGAGAAGGATCAGGGACGCGATTACGTGCAGGCCGCGAGCTTCGCCAAGCTTTTTGCGGGCGAGCTCTCTCATCGCGTCGTCAACGACGCCCTGCAAATACACGGGGGCTACGGGTTCATGGACGAGTACCCGATCTCGCGGATGTACCGCGATCAGAAGATCAACGAGATCGGCGAGGGCACGAACGAAGTACAGCGGGTCGTCTTGGCGCGGCTCATGGGCCTGTAAGGCATTCGGAAACGTCGCTGTGGGCGACCAGATGTTTGCAATCGTTTCGATCGTCGTGTCGCTCATTGCGCTGGGCTTATCGACCATCTTGCTGACGCGGCAGAACAAGCAGCTCGAACACGAGCGCAACGCGCTTGCGATTCTCGATGCGATCGGCCGGCTAACCGACCCTGCGATCGTCACCGCCTTCGCCCAGCTCGAGGGCATCGCACAACGATATCCCGACGACGATACGATTCGCCGCGACTTCGACGGATCGGCGGACGATCAGTCGCTAGTGCTCGTGGCGCAGTACGTCGAGACGGTCGCCTGTTTGGCGCGGCGCCGGGTCCTGGATGCTTCGCTGCTTGTCGACGCCGTCGGGTTCATGCTGCGCTCGCGCTGGAACACGATACTGCCGTTCGTCGAGCGCCTGCGGCGGGTGCGCGGAAACGAATATCTTTTCGAGAATTTCGAATGGCTCGCGTCATACAGCACGTGGTGGAAGGATACACCCAGGCCGCCGCGCGATCCTAACTACGATCCCAAACAGTTCTCCGACATCCAGTTCAAAGTGTAGGAAAGGAATGAATCGATGAATCGTTCGGTCCGTTCGGCAATCGCCGCTTTCGTTCTCATGGGAGCGCTCGCCGCTCCGGTTTTCGCCGCGCTGTCGACCGGCAGCAAAGCTCCCGCTTTCACACTGCAGGCGACGCAGGGGGGAAATGCGTTTACGTTCAGCCTCGCCGACGCACTCAAGAAGGGCCCGGTCGTGCTCTACTTCTATCCCGCCGCGTTCACGACGGGCTGCACGATAGAAGCCCATGACTTCGCCGACGCGATCGATCAATACACGGCGCTGGGCGCGACGGTGATCGGCGTCTCGCACGATCCGCTCGACAAGCTGCAGAAGTTTTCGGTTAGCGAATGCCGCAGTAAGTTCGCCGTTGCCGCCGACACGAACCAGACGGTGATGAAGGAGTACGACGCGGTGCTCGCGCAGCACCCGGCCTACGCAAACCGCACGTCATACGTGATCGCGCCCGATGGCACGATCATCTATACGTATACCAGCCTCGATCCGTCACTGCACGTTCAGAACACGTTGACCGCGCTCAAGGCCTGGAAGGCAGACCACACCAGCCCCGCGAGCCCATAAGTCTAAACAAACCCGGATTCTCAGGGCTTCCTAGACGGCGTCGTCTTGTGCGAAGAGCTCCTGCGCCTGCGAGAGCTGCTGCGAGCGCGGTAGGCGTTTCGAGCTCGAGCCGGCGTCGAGAGCCGTAATCGTGCGCGGTACGACGTCGATCGGAGGAATTTCTGCGAGCTCGTCGCCGCCGAGCGCGGCTTCGTCCTTGAGCTTGCGTCCTTGCGGGAGCAGTTTAGACTCGTACGACCCGACCGTGACGTTAAAGGCGTTGACCGAACGCTCGAGATGGCGGCGAAGATCGACGAGATGCTCGGAGAACTTCAGCGCGCGCTCGTAGAGAACTTTGCCGATGGTGGCGATGCGTTTTGCGTTCTCTTCCTGGCGAAGGGCTTGCCAGCCCATTGAGAAGCTGCGCAGGAGGCTGATCAGCGCGAGCGGCCCGGTGACCAGCACCCCCTTGTCGAGGGCGTAGTCGATCAACGACGGATCCTCGGTGCAGGCCGAGCCGAGGAAGGCTTCGCCGGCGACGAACATCACCACAAAATCTGCCGAGCCTTGCGCGGTCTGATAGCCTCGGCGTGCCAGCAAGTCGATGTGGTCGCGCAGCGCGCGGGCGTGCTGTTTGACGAGCCGTTTGCGCGCCGCTTCGTCGCTCTCCTCGAGCGCCGCCTGCATTGCGTCGAGCGGCGCCTTGGCGTCGACGAAGACGCAGCGTTCTCCCGGAAGATTGACCGTCATATCGGGACGGACGCGCGCTTCTTCGAGTACGACCGTCTGCTGCTCGAGGAAATCGCAATGCGGCAGCATTCCCGCCTTCTCGACGACGTTGCGCAGCTGCATCTCGCCCCATTTTCCGCGCGAGGCCGGATTTCGCAGCGCGGTCACGAGGGTTGAGGTTTGCGTCGTCAGATTGATCGTCGCGCTTTCGAGCTGATTGGTTCGTCCTAAAAGCTCGCCGAGGAGCCGGTCGAACTCGCCGAGCTTCTGCGCTACCGGCGAGACCAGTTCGCCGACGCGTTCGCTCGCGCGCATCGCCGTCGTCTCGCGAAGTTCATTTTTCGCGCGCTCCAGAAGCGATTCGATCGTCTTTTCACCGGCGCGTTCGGCGTGTTCCAGCAAAGCGCGCAGCGACGCCTTCTCAGAACGCGATACGAACCACACGATCGCGGCCCCGAGAGCGCCGCCGAAGAGGAAGAGTGCCAGCGCGGTGACGACCGTCACGTTTTCGAGCCCTGAAGGTATTTCGAAAAGCACGCGAGGGTTCGTTTCCACGCGTCGGTTGCAGCCGAGGCGACGTACGACTTTCGCTGATCGTCGAAGAACGCGTGGCCGGCCTCGTCGTAGACTTTGATGTCGTTGGAAACCGTCAGCGCGGCGGCAAACGCCCGTACGTCGGCGGCCGGAATTCCGGTGTCGCGCCCACCGTAACTTCCGCAAACCGGAACGAGCATCGTCTTCGGATCGATATCTGCAACGGCGCCGTAGAACGGTGCGACGACGGCGAAGAGCGCGCCCTCCGAGACGGCCGCCGTGAGCGCGAGCTTTCCGCCCATGCAGAAGCCGGTGAGTGCGGTCTTCGTGCCCGGAAACTTCGTCGCGAGCCACTGCGCGGCCGCGCGCACGTCGCCGAGCCAGACTTCGCGGTCGAGCTGCTTCGCGTACGGAAGGAAGATCGTGTAGTCGTCTGAGCCATCGCCGCTCGGCGCGCCGAAACGCGCGTAGAGATCGGGAGCGATGGCGGCAAAACCGGCCTTGGCGTAGCGGCGGACGACGTCGCGAATCGACGTGTCGACGCCCCAGATGTGCATGATGACCACGACGGATGGAGTACCCGCGCCGGCTGAAACGGGCCACGCCGCGTAGGCCGGCAGCGCGATGCCGGGCCGCTCGAGCGTCACGTGCTCGGCAACGATAGCCGGGTCGTTCTCGGCGACGAGCGGCGGATGCGGCTTGCCGAGTTCTTCCTGCGCGCCGGCCGGAACGGAAACAGCGAGCGTCGCCGCGGCAGAGGTCCCTACGAAAATGCGTCGGGTTAGCCCCGGCGCCGGTGCCGCGGTCGGGTCGATCGCCGATTCGGCCATAGAAAACCGAGTTCGACCCACCCCGAGGGCGACTCCTCGAACGTCTGTTTGCCGGTTTGTGGCGGGGAGCGAGCGATAGTGCGGCGGAATAGAGCAGCCGGATTCACTAAAAAGGAGACTTTGGTCAATTGAATCGGAGGGGATTCCTCGTCAGTTCGGCGACGCTCGCTTCCGCGCCGGCGATCGCCACCGCGCAAAGCATCTCGGGCGGCACCCACCGCGTCGAGCGCCGCGCCGACTTCGATGCGCGGGCGTTTGCCGGGCTCGTTGGGCGTCCGGCACAAATCCGCCAGCTTTTCGAAGCGACTTCCTTTCAGCCCGGCGTGCTTTCGAGCATCAAGAACTCGTTCAACGGCCTGCAGTTCGGGTTCGGTTATCCTGCCACGGCGATCTGTATCGCACTCGCCGGGCACGGCCCCTCGGCGGCGTACGGTTACAGCGACTACATTTGGAAGAAATATCGTATCGGTGAGTTTATGAAGCTCAAAGACGCCGCCGGTCAGACGATTCAAACGAACGTCTATCTCGCCGCGCGCGCACCGGTCGATCCGGCAGCCGACCCCGACGACGAGCGTGGGATGTACCAAGACGATTCGATCGCGATGCTCCGCCGCCGCGGCCTAATCGTGCTGACGTGTCACACTGCCGTAGAAGAGCAAGCTAGCGCTTTGGTTCGCAACGGCTTCGCGCCGGCAGGCATGAACGCCGAGGCGGTCGCGGACGACGTTCTCACCCATCTCGTTGACGGTGCCTTCGTCGTGCCGTCGATGGTGGCGACGATCGCGGTGCTGCAATCGGAATACCACTACGCGTACCTTACGCCGCTGTGAACGTTCGCATCGCTGCGCTCGCGCTCGCGCTCGCGGCGACTGTCGCGGCGTGTTCGAGCGGTGCGTCAAAGCCTACCGGCGCGCTCTACGATCCGCGCACGTTGCCCACCGGCCCCGTCGGCGACTCGATTGCGTACGGTTACGCGATCGTGGTGCGGACGCACCGTCTGATGCGCAAGTACGTTCGCGCCGACCTCCAGTGCGCCGACTGTCACGTTGCGGCAGGCACGCAGCCGCGCGGCGGCAGCTTCATCGGAACGTACGCGCGATTTCCGCAGTGGAATAAGCGTGCGCGGCGCGTCATCGCGCTGCAAGACCGAATCGCCGAGTGCTTTCTCTACAGTATGAACGGGCGGCCGCCGGCATACAGCAGCAAGCCGATGATCGCAATCGTCGCGTACATCTCGTGGCTTTCGCGCGGCACGCCAATCGGCGCGAAGCAGCCGGTGGCCGATCGCTATATCGAACCGCTGCCTTCACGTCCCCCGGATCGCGCGCGCGGCGCGACGCTTTTCGCCGATAAATGTTCGCGCTGCCACGGCGTAGACGGCCAGGGGCTTCGAGGCGCTTTTCCGCCGCTCTGGGGTTTTCGGTCGTTTAACGACGGTGCCGGGATGGCTCACCTGGATCGCATGACCGGCTTCGTGCGCTACAACATGCCGCAAAGTGCTCCAGGTTCGCTGTCGCTGGAGCAAGCGTACGACGTTGCCGCATTTGTCCTTTCCCACCGCCGGCCGCACTTCCAAAAGGGCGCCGTCGTGCTCGCGCCGCCGCTCCCAGCGAAGTACTTCTAGCCCCGACGGTCAAGTCGTAGGCCCCCGGCCCGGGAAAAGATAAGATGAACCCTGCTTTGGAACAGACGCTCGTCAGCGTAACGCTGCCCGAAATGGGAGAATCGGTTACCGAAGGCTCGATCGTCGAGTGGCGCAAGGACGTCGGCGATTTCGTCGCCGAGGGCGATCCGCTCGTCGAGATAACGACCGACAAGGTCGACGTCGAGGTTCCGGCGACGGTCTCCGGCGTCGTCACGCGAATCTTGGCGCGAGAGGGTGAGAACGTCGCCGTCGGTTCCGTCTTAGCGGAGATCGACGCTTCGAAGAGCGACGGCAAACCTGCGAAGCCGGCCGCCCGCGGCAACGGTGCGCCGCCCGCAACTCCGCCGGCGCCGCCGGCGACGATTGCGCGCGGCGAGGCGATCGCCGACGCGCCGGCGCGGCGAATCGCACAGCGGCTCGGCGTGGACCTGCATCTCGTTCGCGGCTCGGGACCGGACGGATTGATTCTGCGCTCCGACGTCCTCGCGCAGAGCGAGAGCGCGCGACGTCCGGCGAGCACGCTGCCGCCGCTGCCGCCGATTCCGGCCGGCGCGGTCGTCCGTCCGTTGCGTGGTCCCGCTGCGGTTCTCGCCGGCTACATGGAGCAGAGCCTAACGATTCCGACCGCGACGAGTTTTCGAAGCGTGCAGGTCGACGTGCTCGACGCGCGCCGTAAGGAACTCAACGGCGGCATCCGCGCCGCGGGTCGCTCGGAGCGAATTTCGTTCACGCACATCATAGCGTTCGCGCTCGTTCGTGCGGCGCATGAGATGCCGTTCGTTACACACTCGTTCCGTCGCGACGAGTCGGGAGCGCCCGCGCGCGTCGAAGCCGGCGTGCACCTCGGCCTGGCCGTCGACACGGAGCGCAAAGACGGCACGCGTTCGCTGGTCGTCCCCGTCATCCGCAACGCCGACGCGCTGGACTTCGCGGCATTTCGCACGCAATACGAAGAGCTCGTTGCGAGAGCGCGCGATAACAAGCTCGGCGCCGACGATCTGCAAGGTGCGTCGTTCACGCTAACCAATCCCGGCGGAATCGGGACGGTTGCGTCCGTGCCGCGCCTGATGGCCGGCCAAGGCGCGATCCTCGCTGCCGGCGCGATCGGATATCCGCCCGGATTCGCGAGCGCGAACGAGCAGTCGCTGCGGCTGCTCGGCGTTTCGCGCGTCATGCAGATTACGAGCACCTACGATCACCGCGTAATCCAGGGTGCGCAATCCGGCGAATATCTCCGGCGCATCGACGAGCTGCTTCAAGGTAAGGACGCGTTCTACGACGAGATCTTCACCTCGCTCGGATTGCAGGCCGCCCCGCAGCCCCAGTTTGCCGTCTCGGCAGCCGGCGCGCCCGCAGCCGCACCATCGGACGAAATGTTGCGCGCGGTCGCGGCCGGAATGGCGATCGTCTCCGCCTACCGGCGTCACGGTCATCTCGCCGCGCATCTCGATCCGCTCGGGACCGAGCCGGTCGGCGACACGTCGCTCGAACCACAGACGTACGGCCTTACTCCCGCTCTTCAAAGCGCGATTCCCGCAAGCGTGCTGCGCGTGAAGGTTCCCGGCAGTACGCTCGCCGAGGTCTTGCCGCGCCTGCGCGAGACGTACAGCTCGACGATCGCCTACGAGATCGAGCACATTTCCAACGCGAACGAACGCGTGTGGCTGCGCGATTACATCGAATCGGCGCGCAGTAAGATCAAACAGTCGCCGCAGCGGCAGATCGACTTTCTGGAGCGGCTAACCCAGGTCGAAGCCTTCGACCGGTACGTGCGCAAGACGTTCCTCGGCCAGAAGACGTTCTCCGGCGAAGGGCTCGACGTCATGGTGCCGATGCTCGAAGAAATGCTGGACATGCTCGCGGACGACGGCGTCGCGCACGCCGTGCTCGGCATGGCGCATCGCGGTCGTCTCAACGTCATCGCGCACGTCGTGAACCTGCCCTACGAGGAAGTAATGACCGAGTTCGAGGCCGCGCAGTATCGCGGCAACCTCGGCGACGACGACGTGATGGGCGACGTGAAGTATCACCATGGCGCTACCGGCGACTTCCTGACGTCAAAGGGCAAGACGATTCACGTCACGCTCGCGCACAATCCGAGCCATCTCGAGGCGGTCGATCCCGTCGTCGAGGGAAGTGCCCGCGCGCTGCAGACCAATCACGAGCACGG
>DATASC010000119.1:0-4700 GCA_036269355.1 Candidatus Cybelea sp.
AGTCTAAGATGCTGTTCACCTTCACGTCGGTCGTGCCGAGCGACCCTAGATTCCAGTTATGCTCGACGAACTTCAGGATACTGCCGAACTGGTATGTCGTCTTCGAAACGTAGCCGGCGCGCGCATAGGGTGAAACGATAAGCGCCGGCACCCGCTCGCCGGGGCCGCCATATTTGCTCAGCATTCCGCCCTCGTTGTCATAGAGGCCGCCCCAGTCGTCCCAAACGATAACGATCGCAGTCGAGTTCCAATACGAGCTCTCGCCGATCGCATTGACTACGGTCGCGATCCATTGCGGTCCGTTGTCGACGTATTTACCTCCGAATTTTATCCCGGGGTGATCGGAGTTGGCAGCCTCGGGAACGACCCACGACATGGCGGCCAGCGTGCCGTTCGAAATGTCGTTTAGAATATTCGTTTCCGGCGTCGAGATATTCTTGCCCCACTCCGAACCGTGGCGCACGGGGTAGACAAGGTCGAAGGCGTTTAGCAGTTTGCCGTTGATTTGATCCGATGGCGGGACGTAGTATTTCCAGGAGAGACTCTTGGCGTCGAGCAGATCGCGAAGCGTGGGATACGGTTCGGCAAAGTCGTTCGAGCAGGGGAACGGACCGTGCTTTTCTAGGTACTGATTACCGGACGAGATGAGGTGCGTGTAGGTTCCGGGCGCGGCGTCACACCCCCAATGGCAGTCGCCACAGGTCGGAGCGTCGACCATCGCATCATGCGGCTCGACGATCGTACCGCCTCTAATAAGGTCTTGGTGAGCGCCGAAGCTGTCGCTGCCCTGAGTAGTGAACATATGCTCGGCCAATGCGTACTCGGCCGCGAGCGTCCAATACGGCGCGATTTGTTTGGGGTTTGTGTATTGATACGGATGTTGGCACTCGTATGGGTTCGCGCTCTTCCCGTCAACCCTAACGGCATCGAACGCATCCATCTTTCCACCGTCGTACGCGATCGAATAGCCTTTATTCCACGCATGGTAGAGATCCCGCGAAAGATCGAGGGGCATCTCCTTCAACGGAATTGGACCAGCTTTGATGGCGGGCTTGCACCCAGCGTTTTTGACGGCTTGGCCTGTCGTGGTTCCATCCGTCCCCGGGAACGTCGCAAAGAAATCGTTGAAACTGCGGTTCTCTTGTATCATGAGGACGACGTGTTGAATGGGCGATGTGCGCGAACGCGAGGCAGCAAGCGCAGGCGCGTTTGGCATGCCGATCGGATGTTGGGATCCGCTGCAACCCGCGACCAGCGCTAAGGTGACGCAGCTTAGTGCGCGGCCTAGGATTGTACGGTTCATCTCACTTCTCCTCATTAACGTCCAACTGCCAACTTTAGGGCAAATCATGAACGATAGCCTCGCCGACCAACGCCAGAATCGGCGTCGTCGACGATCGATTGTTGCGGTCAAGGCGGTTGACACTGATGACGAACGACGCGTCCGATTTCCGTACGTAATACATGTCGGTGCTGAAGCCGTCGATCGTACCCGAATGGCCGCAAACTCCGGAGCCGACGGCGACGCCCTCGCCGTAGTCTGCGTGCGTCCCCTTCAGCGGCTGACCCTGCATGCGCGCGGCTTGCGTTGCGGGCTTGAGCAGACCACCGATACAGAGCGTCCGCGAGAACCGGATCAAGTCGGGTACGGTTGAGACCATCGCACCGGCGGCGCCCGCGAGCTGCGGATTGAGGAGGGTCTTGTCGTCAAAGCGGTCCGTTTCCGGGTTCCAACCATAGCCGCGCAGTGGACCGGGAATCCCCGTTCCCGTTGGATAGGACGTGTCGCGCAGCTCCAGCGGAGCGATGACCGCCTCGCCGATGAGATCGCCGATGTCCTTGCCGTAGACCCGCCTCACGATCCCCGCCAAAATATCGTAGTTGAAATCGGTATAGACACCCACGGTATTCGGCGGCAGAAACTCACGCTTCAGCCGTGCGAGCGACGCCATTTCCTGCGCGAGCGGCGGAGCCGGCGCCAAGGGCGCGTCGTAGACACGCGCGAGCACCTCATCGTCGTTGGGAGCCGGAATGCCGCTCCGCATTCGCAGCAAGTCGTCAATCGTGATTTTGCCGGCATTCGGAAAGTCCGGATACCACTTTGCGATGCGGTCCTCTTTTCGAAGGATGCCGCGATCCACGAGCACGAGGAATGCTGTCGCCGCGAAGGTTTTCGTTACGCTGGCAAGGCGAAACGGCTGTTCGAGCGTTCGCGGCACCCTCGTCGCGAGATTCGCATAACCGTCGACAAACGTGTAACGCCCCCGCTTCGGCACGTCGATCTCAACGGCCGCGCTCGGCAGGTTCTGTTCGTGCGCGATCCTCGCGATGTCACGGCTCAGCCGGGCGGCGACTGCGGGCGCGAAGAGCGAGTTGGAGGAGACGAGTGCGACGATAGCGGCGAGCATCAATTACTCCCCGGCACGTCGCCCGTCGATCAGGTCGGGCGTGAGCTGCCAGCGCGCGCGTATCGAAAGCTGCGCGAAGATCGACGCGACGTAGTTCTCGACGGTTCGCGGCTTGAGGTTCAACTGCACCGCGATCGCCTTGTTGCTTTGGCCCTGCGCCACCAGCAGAGCGACCTCGCGCTCGCGACGGCTCAAGCGCGCGTGGGCGTGCGCCGGCTTTCGAAATGCGGCAATGATGGATTGCGCCTGCTCGCGATACGCGCGCTTTTTCGTCAATCGATACGCGCATTGGTGCGCGGCAATCATGTGATGCAGAGGTTTCATCGATTCGAGTTCGGCGATCGCGTCTTCCACCGCGGCCGTAGCGCCGCTCAGGTCGCCCATTGCTTCGAGCGCTTCGGCGCGCACGCGCAACGCCGTGCCCTGTCCGCCGAGATGCGAATGCTCCCACGCGGCCAACGCTTGGGCGGCCGCGCGCTCGGCCTCTACAAACTTGCCCGCCTTGAAGAGCATTCGCGCGCGTTTGGTCGCAGTCACGGGTCCGAAAAAAATCGGAAGCCAGTCCGAGCTCTTCTCACGCGAATCGGGGCGCCTCTCATCGAGCAGCTGTGCGCCCTGCGCGTGGCGGCCGTGCGCGCAGAGCGAGAGCGCGGCCAGCACCGGATCCTCGGTGCTCGAGGGCGCGATCAACGCATCGTCGAGACTCTCTCGAACGCTGCGCCGCTCGTGCGGCGAGGCATCCCAATCGTCGCAGTAAAGCCAAAGGTTGACGATGTTGAAAAGCGCGTCGTGCGCGGTCGAAATCATGCCGTTCGCCAACGCGAGCTCGAGCGCTTCGATGTTTTCGTCTGTCGCCAAGTGCGCGCGCGTGACGTCGTGGAGATCGATCACCGCGCGCGTCGTGAGCGCGTGCGTCTTCACGTATCCAAGCGCACCCGGGGTGGCGCTCAGCAACGCCGCCGCGCGGGCCGCCGCTTCTGAAGCTGCCGCGAGATCGCGCCGATGGTAGCCGTCTACCGCAAGATACGAGTTGATTCGAATCGCGAGCGAAGCGACGCGATCGTTGCCGGGCGCACGGCGTTGCAAAAGAATTGCTTCGCGCGCGCGCCGTTGCAGCTCGGAGCCGTCGCGGCGCGAAAACGCGTAGCGCGCCGTCGCGTAGTCGATCTCCGCGCGGTCGGCAACGGACGGCGTTTCGGAACGCTCCGCGCAGCGGCGCATCTCTGTTAAATGTGCTTCCGCTTTGCGAAGATCGCCGTCGTCGCAGGCGATTTCCGCGAGCCGGCAGAGCGCCGCCAGACGTACGCTTTCCGGCATCGGCGTGCGTGCGAGCGCTTGCAGACGTGCCGCGGCCGGCTGGAGCGCGCCAAGCTGGTAGAGTAGGTCGGCCTCGCGGAAGCGGCTTGCCAGCATCATGTCGAGCCGAGTAATTACTCTACCGGAGTCCCAATACCGGCGTTATCATCGATACCAAACGACCCATCGCGTGAGGAGGTTCCACAATGGCTTTGCTTCGGCCGCTTCGGGCATCGGTTGCCTTCGCACTTTTGGCGGGGGCGGGATGCTCCGCTGCCGCAACGCCGGCGCTCGCTCCGAGCCAACCGCTCGTAGAAAAGAGCGTTCGGACCTTGGGGCGACCGGTGCCGCATGGCGGGCATAACTACGTCTACGTCGCCGATGCGTTCGCAGATACGGTCTGGATTTTCCCGGCCGGCGGACTCAATCCAAACCCGGTCGGTGAGATTACGCAGGGAATCAAGGGGCCGCAGGGCATCGCGGTCGACGCTACCGGGAATCTGTACGTAAGCAACAGTTCGGCGGCGCCCCCGTCGGTAACGATCTACCCACCCGGCAGCACGAGCCCGTCGCTGACGTTGACCCAAGGCCTTACGGTGCCGGCGGCCGTCGCCGTCGATTCCAAAGGCAACGTCTGGGTCTCCAACGAGATGGGCAGCTTTCAAGGGAGCGTCGTGGAGTTTCCCGCAGGGAAGACGTCGCCTTCGACGATCATCGGCGGGCTGAATCCATACGGCGTTGCGGTAGACTCCCAAGACAACTTGTACGTTGAGAACTACAACACTAGCGCGGCCTTCGTCTCGGTCTATCCGCCGGGCGCAACGAAGCCCTCGAAAGAGTTCGGTGCGAGCGACTTGATCGAGCCGCTCGGCATCGCCGTCGGCCCTACCGGCGACGTGTACGTTTGCGATTTCCAGTACAACAACGTCTACATTTACCGAGCGAAGTCGCACAAGCTCCTCAAGACGGTTACCGTCGAAGCCGGATCGCTGGCAG
>DATASC010000120.1:0-27373 GCA_036269355.1 Candidatus Cybelea sp.
CAGATGAAACCGATCCCGCTCGTGCCGGTTCCCATTGCGCTAGCATAAAATCGCCAGGAAAGCTTGGCTGCGTCGAACTCGTCGCCGAGCGTCTCGTAGTCAAAACAGGGGTGTTCCGGCGGCCCGCGCAGGTGCCGCTGCAACGTGATCGTGGCAATAAAGTCGGCGGGATCGCCTTCACACCCCCAGAGTTGGCTGGGAGTATTCACCGCCGACGCAGCCTGCGCGGCGATCGTGTATTGATGGGCGACGAAACTCTCGTCGAGCTGCGACGCAAACATGCGATCGGCGACGACCCATTGATGCGCCATGTCGAAGTATGGCTTCGTCTCTTTGTGCGGAGCGTAGACGTACTGCGCGTGCTTGATGCCCTGGGGGGCGTCTTCGACCTCTTCTTTGTCGAAGGCGTCCATGCGGCAGTTCGTTCCCGGAATACTGCCCGTTCCGTCGCACGCGTCGAACATCGATTGCGCCGAGTGATCGATCGTATAGTCGTCGGCGAGACTCGCCGGTACGAGTTTGATCGTCTTTCCGGTCGAGAGCTTACCCTGCGAGGCCGTGTCGGCTCCGGGGTAGCCCTGGAACAAGTTATCGAAGCTGCGATTCTCTTGGATGATGTAGATCACGTGGGTGATCTTCCCAGCCCCCGTCAAGCGCAGCGCGTGCAACGCCGAGCTGCCTTGCATGTATGGCAACTGCGCGCCCGTGGAGGAGCAGGCGGCGAGCGTGAGCGCGCTCGCTATTCGTAATCCGGAATTCGCCACTGGTTCGGGAACGGATGCATGAAGAACTTCGCATCGTGCGGTGCGGCGATCTTAACGAACGGGCGCGGCTTCTGCGAAAAATCGAAGCAGTCGATGCCCGGCGAGTTCGCGCGCTTGTCGGCCTTCGCAAGCTGGCCGAGGCCCCAAAGGTCTTCGGCGAACCGAAGTACGCTTGCCGTCTCGTATTGGACGTGCGAGACGTAGTTTTTCTTCGCATACGGCGACATCACGACGAGCGGAACCCGGAAACCGAGACTGTCGCGGTCCTTATACGGCGGCGGAACGTGGTCGTATAGACCGCCCCAGTCGTCCCACTGCACGAAGATGGCCGTCGAATCCCAGAACTTACTCGCGCCGACCGTGTTGACGAGCGCGGCGACCCACGATGGTCCATATCCGCCCGGACAGTTGACGTGGTCGGAGTAGTCGCAGACCGGCGTGATCCACGTGAAGTTGGCGAGCGTACCGTGGCGCACGTCGGTGATGAACTTCCAGTCGGGTGAGATCACGTTTTTCCAGTCGGGACCGTAGCGAATGTGCTTGACGGCCATGTAACCCGACCATTCCGCTCCGGCATCGCTCGACGGGCTGCCGTAGGTAGCTGCATAAAACCGCCACGACAGGTGCGCCTTATCGAGCTCGTCGCCCAGCGTTTGATAGTCATAGCACGGCTTAATCTCGGGGCCGTACACGCTCCGCGTCACCGTGACCGTCGCGACCTTGTCGTAGCTGCCGCCGCCGCAGCCCCACGTGCCGCCCGGAAGGTCGACGCTCCAGTCGGCCTGCGCGGCGATGATGTATTGATGCGCGACGAAACTCTCGTCGAGCTGCGACTGGAACATTCGGTCGGCGACGACTCCCTCGTGCGCCATGTCGAAATACGGCTTCGTGTCCTTGTGGGTCGCGTAGACATACTGTGGATACTTGATTCCGCGAACGTACCCTGACGGCTCTTTGTTAAAGCCGTTCATCCGGCAGTCAGTGCCGGGCAGTTTCCCGGTGCCGTTGCACGCTTTGAACATCGATTCGGCGGAGTGATCGATCACGTACCAGGCATTGAGGCTAACTGGTTGCAGTTGAATCGTGTGTCCGTAAGAGTCTTTGCCGCTCGAGACCGTGTCCGCTCCCGGATATCCCTGAAAGAGGTTGTCGAAGCTGCGGTTCTCCTGAACGATGTACACGATGTGCTTGATCTTGCCGGCGCCGGTACCGTCGAGCATGCGCATCATCGTTGCGCTCTGCATGTAGGGCAGCATCCCGTTACTCGGGGTTTGAGAAATCGAAGCCGAACAGCCGGTAAAAAGGACGGATAAGAATGCCACAAGCGGCAAAGCCAAAAAGCGCTTCATGAGCCGCACTATGCCGCACGCCGCGGGCCTTCCTTCCGCATTTTGACTAGGTAAAAAGACGCTTGAGAAACGCGTCGTGCCGGTACGACGAGCTCTTGCCGAAATGCACGACGCACGCGTCGAGCGAGGGAACGAGATAGAGCGCTTGCCCTGCCGAGCCGCTCGCATAGGCGAGATCGGGCGGCGCGCCGCGAGCCCCGAGCCACCACGCGAGACCGTATCGAGCGTTGACGGACGAGCCCCCGAAGCAGGGTTCGAGTGCGGCCCGATTTGCGAGAACAAAGCGGCCGTATGCTAGCCAGTCGCCGATGCAGAGCGACGCCCCCGTCGGCAGCGGCTGCGTTCCATCGCTGAGGCTGCGCCAGGTCGCAACGCGTACGCCGGCGCGGTCGAGAATCCGTTCGCGGAGGTACTCGTGCGGCGTCACTTTCCGACCTTCGAGTTTGCGCGCGAAGACCGCGCCGAACACTTGCAGTGGGATGCCGCCGTAGACGAACCGCGTGCCTGGCTCGTCGCGCAGCGGCATCGCGAGGGCGCGTTCGTAGGTCGGTACGCTTGCGCCCAACCCGCCGAAAGCGAAGCCTGCGGTCAGCGAAAGCAGCATACGGATCGTAACCCGGCGTTTCCACGGATCGTCCTGCCACGACGCGAACGTCTCGGCAACGGGCTCGTCGAGATTCAGCAGCCCGTCGGCGCTCGCATAAAGGGCAACCACGCCCCAGAAGCTTTTCGTTCCGCTATAAAGCGCGTGCGGCGTCTCAGGTCCATAGCCCGCGTCGAACTCTTGCAGTAGAACCTCGCCGCCGCGCGCGACGGCGAGAGCGTGCAGCCCGTGCCGGCGTGCGTATTCGAGCGCCGCCTCCGCGTTGAGCCCAAGCGCCATTGGAGGAGCGTTCGCCCGCGGCTCGCAAAAGCGCCTTCATGCGGGCGTACGTTTTATTGGTTGCGTCGGTCGCGGCGCTCGGAGGTTTGCTCTTCGGCTACGATACGGGCGTCATTTCCGGTGCGATCCTCTTTATCAACAAAGATTTCGACCTTCCGACGCGCCTGCAGGCCTTCACGATCAGCGTCGTTCTTATCGGATGCATGGCCGGGGCAGTCGTCGCGGGAGGCGTCGCCGATCGTATCGGACGGCGCAGCACGCTGCTCGCCGCCGGGATAATCTTTCTCGTCGGCGCGATCGTGTCGGCCCTGACGCCGAACGAAGCGATTCTGTTGATAGGCCGTTTCGTAGTCGGGATCGGCATTGGATTCAGTTCGGTGGTCGCACCGCTCTATATCTCCGAAGTCGCGCCCGCGACGTCGCGCGGCGCCCTCGTTTCGCTCTACCAGTTCGCGATCACCGTCGGAATTTTGGCGGCATACGTCATCGACTTCGCGCTCGCGTCCGGCGGCCAATGGCGCTGGATGCTCGGTCTCGCGGTCGTCCCGTCGCTCGTGCTGATCGGGGGAATGGTCGCGATGCCGGAGAGCCCGCGCTTTCTTTTCAAGATCGCATTTGCCGATCGCGCGCGCGCCGAGCTGGCGCGGATTTACGACAGCCCCAAGGAGATAGCGCTCGAAGAGCAGTCGATTCTCGAAAGCCTGCAGACGAAGCGCGCGGGGTTCGGAGCGTTCGCGCAACCCGGCGTGCGGCTCGCGCTCTTCATCGGCATCTCGCTCGCGGTCTTGCAGCAGATCACGGGAATCAACACGGTCATCTACTACGGCCCGCAGATCTTTCAGATGGCGGGGATTTCCTCGGCTTCGGCTTCGATTCTCGCGCAGACGATCGTCGGAACGGTCAACTGCTTGATGACGCTCGTCGCAATTTTCTTCGTCGATCGCATCGGTCGCAAGCCGCTCCTCTATGCAGGCCTCGCCGGAATGTTCGTCGGGCTCGCGGCGCTTGCGATCTCCTTTTCGCGACCGAGCCTATCCGGCGTGCAAGGAACGATCGCGCTCGGCAGCATGATGCTTTACGTCGGCTGCTTCGCCTTCAGCCTGGGTCCCATCGTCTGGCTGCTCATCTCGGAGATATTTCCGCTACCGGTGCGCGGCCTCGGCATGTCGCTTTCGACGCTGGGCAACTGGGTCGGAAACTTCCTCGTCTCGCAGTTCTTTCTAACGATGATCGAACGTCTGGGACGGCCGGCCACGTTCTGGATCTATGCGGCGCTCTGCATCGTTACCATAGTCTTCGTTCGTTCGATGGTCCCCGAAACGAAGCAGGAGTTGCTCGAACAGATTAAAGTCACCGCATAGGCCGTGACAGCGCCGCAGCTCAGCGTCGTCATTCCCGTCTTTAACAACTGGTGGTTGACCGCGCGATGCCTGCGCGAGCTCGAGCGCCTGCGCGAAACGAGCTCCGTCCCGTTCGAGACGATCGTAGTCGACAACGGATCGAGCGACGAGACGCCGGAGCGAATGGCAAGTTTTTCGTGGGTGCGATACGTCCGGTTCGAAGCGAACCGCAACTTCGCCGGCGCATGCAACGCCGGGGCGCAGGCGGCCACCGCACCGTTGACGCTGCTGCTCAACAACGATGCCTATCCCCTCGGCGACGCCTTCGCGCCGCTCGTGCGCGCCTTCGAACGTCCCGACGTTGCAATCGCGGGCGGCGCGCTCTTCTTCGAGGACGGCGTAACGCAGGCGGCCGGACTGGTGGTGCTTCCGAACGCACACTGGCACTATTTCTGCCGCAACCTCCCGCCCACGCTCGATCCGGTAGGCCGGTCGCGCGACGCGCTCGCCGTCTCGGGCGCGGCGATGGCCTTTCGCACCGAATGGTTCTTACAGAACGGAGCGTTCGACGAATCGTTCGTCAACGGATTCGAGGACGTCGATCTCTGTATGCGCGCCCGCGAAGCGAAGCGTGGCATCGTTTATGCTGCCGATGCACGGTTCGCGCACTACGAAGCGGCCTCCGCGGGCCGTTTCGATCGCGAGGCCGAGAACGAGCGGCGCTTCTTTGCGCGCTGGTCGAACGCGATGGCAACGCTGCCGCGTACCGCTCGAGGCAGCGTCGGTGCGATCGTCGTGCGCGCCGCTCGCGCCGAAGATGCGTTGCTAGCGGCGGCGCGTGCCGATCTCGAAGGCGCGCTGCGGTCGTTCGGGCATCCGGTCGTGCGCCGTACCGTCGCCCCCTGGCAGCGCATCGACCGCCGCTTTCGGGATACGGCGACGCTCGCGTGGTTCGCCGGCGAACCGGAATCGCCGGGTATCGCGATCGGGCGAAGCGGCGGCCCGCAGGCGCAGATTCGAACGTTCGGTGCGATCGGTCTCGAGGTGCCGTGGTTGCCCTGCGCGGCATCAGATCGCGTCGGCGACTTGGCGATCCGACGCTCGGACGATGCGTCGTGCCTGGACGTTGGTATCGCCGGCGACGAAGGCGGCAGTTGGGGCGAACGCGTCGCCGCACTCGGTTATCGTCCGATTGAGCTCAACGCTGAACGGTTGCTCGGCCGCGTCCGAATCGAGCTCGCGTGCGTACTGCACGCCGGGCGTACCGACGACGCGTCGTTCGGTAGCGTGCTGCTCGCGCAGGCCGGACTGCCTGCCATCGTGATCGCCGGCAGCGACGTGCGCGCACTCTTCGCCGCCGACGTCGCCGTCATCTGCGAAGAAGCGACGCTGCCCGAGTCGATCTCGCGCTACGTAGCCGATGCGGCGCTGCGTCGTCGCTACGGAACGCTGGTCGCGGCCGATTCCCGCCGAAGGTTCTCGCCGCGCCGCAGCGCGATTCGCGTCGTCGACCTGCTCTGCGCGGCGCGCTTCGGGCTGGAGCGTCCCGGCGCCGCGCGCGGCAACACGCCGATTTAGCGACCGATCTCGAAGTCGTCACCGCATCGCTCAAAGGTTGGCCGCTCAACCCTCCGAAAGCTGGAACCCATCACTTGAGCGCGCTAACGGAGCAGTCTCCTATCTTGCACCCGGACAGCCTAAAGAAGGGGCTGTTATGGGCGCTGTGCGCGCTCGTGACGATCTGGATCGCGTTCCTGGCTATCGATAGTTTCGGGCTCGGCGGCCGACCTTGGTTCGGTTGGTTCGATGCGTTCAGGGACGCAACGCGCCAGCCTTATGAACTCGTGTTCCGGCCGCGCGCCGGCGGCGCGACCGAGCGCGCGGGGATTCGAGACGGCGACGTCGCGGACACGCGCGAACAGAGCTGGCCCGGACGCGTCGTGCTGCTCTCACAGCCGCCGGCATCGCAACCCACGAGCTTGGTGGTTCGGCGCGGTGCCACGACCGTTTCGGTATGGCTCGTAGGCAGCACCATATGGGAGGGCGAGACGCCGCTGAAACTTGTCGCCGTCGTCGCGCCACTGATCGAAGGGCTATGGTTTGTGGCGTGTGCCGCCCTTATTATCCAACGCCGCTGGCGCTCGCCGCACGCACGGATTCTGGCGCTAATCCTTTGCTGCGTCGCCCCAGGTTTCTTCGTCGGTACGAGGCCGGTATTCCCCGACCCGGTCGCTACGCTGCTCGGTCACGCGGCGATGCAAGCCTTGGGCATGGCAGCCCTTCTGCTAATGATCGACCTGACGTCGAAATTTGGCGTTCGCACCGCATTGCGACGCGCGATCGAGGCGTTCGCCTACGTCGCTATCGCGGTTGCCGTGCTCGTTCACGCAGCCTTCTATGTGGGAGCTTTCACGCTACGCATCGATCCCGTGCCGTTCTGGCCAGGCGGCCGAGGAGTGGGTGCGGTGGATGTCGGGGCGGCGCTGACCGTGGTAATCGTCGCCGGCGCGAGCGTCGTCGGAACCCACACCGAACGGGGCCGCGTTGCATGGCTGCTTTTGCCGCTTCCCCTCGCGCTGTCGATTGCAGCGGCCTTCTCATATTTCGCGCCCTTTGCCAACACCTGGGCCGCGGCAATGGTCATCGAAGCTTTCGGCATCGCGGCCATGCTGCTCGGAGCGCTGGCGGTGACCTACGCGTTGCTCAAGCGGCACGTGCTCGACTTCGGCTTCGTCTTGAGTCGCACGCTCGTCGTGGCGATCCTGTCTTTGATCGTCGTCGTGGCGTTCGTGCTGCTCGAATGGCTGCTCGGAACGATCGTGAGCGGCGCAAGTCATGCGACCGGACTCATTGCGAACGGCGCCCTCGCTCTAGCGCTAGGCCTCTCTCTGCGCTACATTCACGTACGCGTGGACGCGCTAGTCGACCGAATTTTCTTCAGCAAACGTCACGCCGACGAGCGCTCCTTGCGCGATTTCGCTCTCGAAGCGTCGTACGTAACCGAGCCAGGGGCGTTGCTTGATTGCACGATCGCGAAGATCGAGCGCCACACGAATGCGACGAGCGCCGCCCTACTTCTAAACGATGGCGGCTCCTATGTTCCTCGCCGCTTCTTCGGCAATGGCTCGTCGCCGCGTGCCGGCGAAAACGACCCGGCGATCCTGGCGATGTGAAGGCTTGGCACAAACCCCTGGACCCGCATCACTATCAGTCCTCGCTGCGCGGCGCGCTCGCCGTGCCGATGCTCGCGCGCGGACGATTGCTCGGCGTCATCCTCCTCGACGAGCGACCCACTGGCGAGGCATACGCACCCGACGAGGTCGACGCGATGATGCACGTCGCTCACGGAGTCGCGTCAGCGCTGGATGGCCTCGACGCGCCGCCGCTCGATGGCGACATTCGGTCGCGGCTAGACGAGATCAGGAGTCTGCTCGTTCAGGTTACAGAGCGGAATCCGTGACGCGGCCCGGCGCACCATAGCCGCCCCCGCCCGGCACCGCACGCAGCAACGCGCTGTAGCGAGCGTAGCCTTCCCCGCAGTCACCACGGCCGCGACGAATTGACAACTTTTTGACAAATGATGCCACGCTCTCGCGCCGGAAGCCGCTCTCCAATCCACCCTCCGAAGAGCGAAAGGATATTCATATGAGGTCCCTCTTTCCGCTGCGTATCGTCTGTGGACTCTTTGCGGGCGCGGCGATGCTCGGCGCATGTTCGACCGGGGGCTCGCAACTGCCGGCCGCCGGTGCGAACTCGCCGCAAAACGCGCACCGCGGGGCGGCTCCCCGGCACAGCTGGATGGCCCACGTCGACAGCTCGACGAGGCTCGTCTACGTTGGCGATGATGAGAACAACGAGATCATGGTTTTCAACCAAAAGACCGGCAAAGTTGTCGGCGAGATAACCGAGAGCAGTGGAATTGCCGATCCCCAGGGACTCTTTGTCGACGCGAGCCACAACCTCTGGGTCGTAAACGGGGCGAATGGCGGCTCGATACAATACCGAATCCTAATGTTTCCACGGGGTTCGACCACGCGCGGCGAGGTTCTGAGCGATCCGGACGCCTCCAACCCGATGGACCTGACGATTTGCCGCAACGGGACCACGTACGTGACCAACAACGAGAACTTCAGCACCGGCACCGGCAGCATCGAAGTCTACGCTCCCGGCAGCACGAGCCCCACCGGTACTCTGGTTTTCCCCAACGTCGCCTACGAGTACTTCGTTACGTGCGACTCTCGGAATAATGTTTTTACCGACATCACCAATCAGTACTTCAGCAACGACGTAGTGGAGTTTAAAAAGGGGAAGCAAAGCGGCGCCACCGACCTAAACGTGTCCCTAAACAATCCGGGAGCGATCAAAGTCGATAACGCCGGAAATCTTCTTATCGACGACCAGGGCTCGAATACCATCGCCGAATACACGAAGGCCGGTTCGCCGACCGGCGCGTCGATCACGCTCACCGGTAACGTATTCGACTTCGCGGTGTCTCGAAGCGGTGCGTTCGTCGGCGGTTCAGACCTGTACAAGGGAGGCGCGTTCGTGTGGTCCTGGCCCGGTGGGTCCGAGCAGAGCACGCAGTACGTTAACCCAAACCCGCATTCACTGAACTTTGGGTTTGCGTTCGACCCGGGGCAGAGAGGCTTCGGCGGCTGACGGCAGCGGATTAGGGAACGACGCATGGGAAGACATGAGGGCGGCCGCTAGCGCGGCCGCTCTTATGCCTTAGCCGGGGCGCCGGGACGTTCGCGTCAGCTTGCGATAGGTGCGGCCGATCGTCCGATGTGAAAACCAGTCGCCCTGGTGAGCGGCAATCTCCCAGGCTTCGGCGATCAGGCGCGTCGCCGCGCGGTGGTCGTCACGGCGCTCGAGCTCAATCGCCGCGACGCGCGACAAGTATGCCGATCGAAGTGGATCGAGCGTCGCCAGTCTATCGGCTCCCTTGCGGTCGCCGACCGCCAATTGCGTATGGGAGCGAGCAGTCGCCTTCACCTCGCGAGCCAAGAGCGCGTATTCGGCGTCGCATTCTGACGCAACGAGCCCACGAGCGTTTTCCGGCACGGCCTGCGCCAAGTACGTGGCCGCGCTCTCGGGCCTGCCGGCGTCGAGTTCCGCGGCTGCGAAATTCAGATAAGTAAACCTGGCCGTCTCGTCTTCTTCGAGCATACCTGCGAGAGCGAGGGCCGTTCCGGTGTAGTTCTCCGCTCCCTGTTTGCCCGCGATGATCATCATCGAAGCGAGAAGGCTCGCGACTTGCGCTACCTCTGGAAGCCAGCCGTTTGCGGTGGCGGAAAGATAGTTCCCGACCAGCGCGGATTCGGCGCGCGCCGTCAAACCGTGCTCGCTCCAATCCACGTGTGCCGTGAGCAAGCGCAGGTCGAACTCCTCGCGCTCCGGCAGGGTCGGCACGCGTTCGCCGAGCGCGACGGCGGTTCGCGCGGTGCGTAGCGCGTCGCGGCGATCGTAGAGCGCGACTGCGCGGTAGTATTTTGATATGAGGAGGCGCGTCGCCAATCGTATCATCCACCATTGCACGCCCCGCTCCAGAAAGACGGCGTCGACGAGGTCCGCGCTCAGACGAATCTTTGGTGCATCTGGGAGATCGCAGCCCAAAAGTTCCGAAAGCAGACCCAGTGTCAGCCGGCAAAGCGCGTTGTTCTCAGGCGCGGGATCGCCGAGCGACGACCGCGCTCTCGCGAGCAAACTGCGCGCGGCATCGGAATCGTTCGCGGTAAGATGCAGCTCCGCGCCGAGAGCCGCGAGCATGGCCCCTTCTAGACCCTTAGCGCCGTTGAGGGCATCTAGCAAGGTCGACACAGCCGCTTCGCGCCGGCCGCTCGCAAACAAACGCAAGGCATAATTGCATTGCAGATCTCTGAATGAGGGCTCGTTCAGCGCTGAGGGTTCGGGCGCAATCATGTGCCTCACCGCTCGCGTCCATGCCGCCTGGCGTTCGCGGAAGAACTGGCGCGAAGACAATCCGAGATCGCGCGCGACGTCGGCCGGCGGGCGCCCTTTCAGCGTGCACTCGACTAATGAAGCTGCTTGTCTTGTCCCACGGCGTTGGTTCCCGGCAGCTTGATCTTGCATCTCGATCGCCCGAGCCGCGTCGGCGAGCCGCGTCCGAAGGTCCGACATCGTCAGGCGGCCGGCGCGAAGAGCGTTTCCGACATATGGATTGCGCAGCAACTCCTGCTCGTCACAGAAATGGCGAAACAGGTGACGCGTAGCGCTCTCGCTCGAACGCGAGGGGTCCGACCGCGGCATTTGGCACGCTCTATGCCGCGGTCGAACCCCGGTTCCTGCCTATGTCGCCGCCGGTCGAATCACTCAGAAGAGGCAGGGTTGACGGCGACGCTGCCGACCACGTCGCCCTGCGAGAGGCCTTTGTTGAAACTATAGAGATATTTGACTCGCGTCGGGGTGTACGAATAGATGTCGACCTGACCGTATTGCGAATCGGCGGCCATGAACTTCGTCGACTTCGCGTTCAAGTGGCCGGATATCGAAACGCCCTTCAGATTGAACGGCCCCGCGACGACCGTGCACGCCGGATTACAACCGGAGTATACGTAAAGCTGCGTCACATAGCTGGAAATCACGTAACTCATGGCGACAAGATTGCCGTGCGCATCGATATCGAGACCACCGTAGCCCGGATTCTGATAGCCCGTGGCCTGCTCGCCTGCGCCGGCGCAGCCCTTAAAATAGATGAGCACCGCGCCCGAGTCGGGGCTGTTCAGCGCTGAGGCCCAGCAGTCGCCGTTCGGAGCGACGGCTACGCCGGCGACGCGAGACATCGCAGCGTTCGTGAGGTTTGCGGTGCACCCCGCGGCGACCGAGCACACGGAAATGCTTCCGGGCGCCAATCCGTAGTTGCTGAAATCCCATTGGTTCGCGATCGCAACGACTCCGTTGAGCGCGTCGAGGCTCGCGACGGCGTCCGCATACCCTTGACGGTCTTGAATCGTCGCCGCCAGCGGCCCGCACATGTTTAGGCCTTCCCCGATATTAATTGGGTACAGCGCTCCCGAATCGACTTCGAGTAGATTCCCTTTGAGGTCAACCGCAACGTACTGCGGACCCGACATCTTCCACGGAGCCGTACAAATCGGCCCCTTCTTTTTCTGCGATCGCTTCTTGTGGGAGAAACCGTAGACGACGTTTGATACGTACTGACTAACGTAGACACCGCTCATTGCGCTCGCGGGCGCCGGTAGGCCGTGAAGCGCTGCCCGGCCGCCGGATCGCAGCGCAAACGGAAAGCCGCCGCCTGAAGCGCTTTCTAGGACGCTTGGCGGTTTTATTGCGGAACCTAAGCTTGCGGGGGCGACGCCGGTGGCCGCGGGCCCGCTGGAGCAACCGGTAGCCGCTATCGCGAAGATGAGCGATAGGGCTCTGCGGGGGAAACCCATTGGAACGTCCTTTCCACTGTTGCACTGCCGAACTGAAGAAACTTCAGGAGAGCGTAGGGTTCAACTCGGCTCTCGGGCGGGTCTCTGGCAAATCGTTGGCAATTGGGAGCTCGGCGCACCATAGCCACCACCGCCCGGCGTTTGAATGGTCACCACGTCGCCGGGTTCGAGATCGAAACTTGTCTTTGCCGGCAGCGGCGTTTCGACGCCGTCGCGACGCAACGAGTGGCGTCCGACGGCGCCGGGCATTCCGTCCTGCGCGCCGGGCGCACCACGCGTGTGGCGGTCGGCGAGCAGCGTCGCATGCGCGGAGCCTTCGACGAGTTCTATCGAGCGAATCAAGCCGTTGCCGCCGCGGTGGCGGCCCGCGCCTCCGGTTCCCTCGGCGATTTCATACCGTACGACGCGCAGAGGATACTCACGTTCGATGGCTTCGATCGGCGTATTGAGCGTGTTGGTCATGTGGCAGTGAATCGCATCGATTCCGTCGCTCGACGGACGCGCGCCCATCCCGCAGCCGTTCGTTTCGTAAAACGCCCACGTCGTGCCGTCGCCGCGCGTTCCGCCGAGCATGACGTTGCTCATCGTGCCGCCGCTGCAGGCCGGCACGCGATGTGGAACCGCTTGCGCGAGTGCTTGCAATACGACGTCGGCATTGCGCATGCTCGTTTCGACGTTTCCACCCGAGACCGGAGCCGGCCGTTTCGGGTTGAGCAGCGATCCTTCCGGTGCGATGACTTCGACGGGCCGAAAGCAGCCCTCGTTCATCGGGATCGTCGGGTCGGTCACCGCACGCAGCGCGTAGTGCACGCCTGAAAGCGTCACGCCGAAGACGGCGTTGAGCGGCGACGGAACTTGCGCGCAAGTGCCCGCATAGTCTAGCAGCGCGCGACCATCGTTGAGCTCGAGCCGCAGCGCGATGCGCAGGCTCGGCACGCCGCGCGCGTCTTCGAGGAAATCTTCGGCGCGGAATACGCCGTCGCCGAGCGATCGGAGCGCCGCACGCATCGCGCGTTCGCTCTCGTCGAGTATTCGCGACGTCGATGCCTCGAGTGCTTCGACGCCGTAGCGTTCGCAAAGCTCGAGCAGCCGGCGTTCCCCCGTGTAGTTCCCGGCCACTTGCGCGCGCAGATCGCCGCTGCGCGCGTCCGGCGTTCGCGAGTTCGCGCGGAAGAGCGCGACCGTCTCGCCGAGCACGCGGTCGTCGCGCACGAGCCGGATCGGCGCGGCGACGAATCCCTCCGCGAAGATATCGGCTGCCTGCGCCGGCATCGACCCGGGAACGGAGCCGCCGACGTCGGCGTGATGCGCCTTATTCGCCGCGTACCCCGCCAACCGGCCGCAGTGGAAGACCGGACGCACGAGCGTCACGTCGTTGAGGTGCGTGCCGGCGACGTAGGGATCGTTGGCTACCCACATCTCGCCTTCACGCGCGCCACCGTACTCGCGTTCGACGATCGCCAAAATTTGCTGCAACCCCCATGGCAGCGAACCGAGGTGTACCGGAATGTGCTCGGCCTGTGCGATCAGGCGTCCGAAGCGGTCGAAGAGCGCGCACGAGTGATCGAGCCGTTCCTTGATGTTCGGCGAGTAAGCGGAGTTGCGCACGGCAATGCCCATCTCTTCAGCGGCATAAATGAGCGCGTTTTTGATTACCTCGGTGGTGATCGGATCGGTCATGAGGCACATCGCTGCAGCACGAGACAATCGCCGTCAACGGTGAGCGACCAGTCCGGCGCGACGTAGGTCGTGCTGTCGTACGCTTCGACGACTGCGGGGCCGTCGATGCGCGCGCCGGGCAAAGCACCCCTCGCGTAAACCGGCGCTTCGACAAACGCCCCGCCGATCCAAAGGTTCCGCCCTGCCGGTTTTTCGAGTGCCCCGCCCCCGCTGTCGCCTGCCGAACGATCAGTAGTGGTACCCGTCGAGGCAACGTTCCCGGATCCGGTCAATCGCGCTCCGATAACCTCAACGCTCTCGCCAGGAACGTCGTAGCCGTAACGCGCGCGATGCGCCGCGTGAAAGTGCCGCTCGACGACGCCGGGAACGCGATCGTACGCCACGGTCAACTCGAAACTTTGCCCGCGGTAGCGCGCGTCGTACTCGCGGCGGAACGCGATCGTCGAAGCGTCAGCGCCTTGTTCGGCAAGGGCGTCCCGTGCGCGTGCCTCGCTATCGGCAAAAGCGCGTTCCATCGCCTCCGCGTCGATCTCGTCTACCGCGGCGAGCACCGCGCGAACTTCGTTGACGCCCAATCGCGCGTTCAGCAAGCCGCACGCCGAGAAGATTCCGGGATGTGCCGGGACGATCGCGCGCTCGATTCCCAACTCGGCGGCCAGCGCGCAAACGTGAAGCGGACCACCGCCGCCGAATGCTACGACGGTAAAGTCGCGCGGATCGAGGCCGCGTTCGATCGTTACAATTCGCAGCACTTTGGCCATCGCGTCGTCAACGAGCGTCACGATGCCCGCTGCGGTGGCCTCTACAGACATCTCGAGCCGCCGCGCCAGCGCCTCGATCGCAGCATGCGCGCGCGCCGCGTCGATCGCAAACGCGCCGCCGAGCAAATGGTGCGGATT
This sequence comes from Candidatus Cybelea sp., assembly GCA_036269355.1. Classification (GTDB taxonomy): domain Bacteria; phylum Vulcanimicrobiota; class Vulcanimicrobiia; order Vulcanimicrobiales; family Vulcanimicrobiaceae; genus Cybelea. The sequence continues at coordinate 14,334 of DATASC010000120.1, forward strand.
GAGCCGGCCGAGAACGAGATTCGCGTCGGTGACGGTCGCGCGGTCCGACTTGCCGTAGCATGCCGGGCCCGGGTCGGCTCCGGCCGAGGTCGGACCGACGCGCAACGCGCCGCCGTCGTCGATCCACGCGATCGTGCCGCCACCCGCACTCACTTCGGCCAAATCGACGAACGGAAAGCGAACGGGATAGCCGCTGCCCTTCACGGAGCGTCCGCTGTGCGTTCGTCCCGCTGCCTCGAACTCGGCGGCGACTTGCGCGATGCCGTCGACGATTGCGCCGGCCTTCGCCGTGGTGCCGCCCATGTCGAAGGAGAGCAGACGACGCGTACCCGTACGCGATCCCAGCGCCGCCGCGGCGATGGCGCCGCTCGCGGGACCGCTCTCGACGATCGCCGCGGGCCGCGTGAGAATCTGCTGCGCGGCGGCCATTGCGCCGTCGCTGCGCATCACGTAGAGCGGCGCAGAGACTCGGCGCTCGCGGAGTTCGTCACTCAGCTTTTCGAGGTAGCGCTCGACGATCGGCGCCAGCACGGCGTTGACGACGGTCGTCGAGGTGCGCTCGTATTCGCGGTACTCCGGGTCGACCTCTGAGGACCGCGTAACGCGGAGACCGGGAATGGCGGCGGTCAGCGCGTCGGCGATGCGCCGCTCGTGGCGGTCGTTCGCGTATGAGTGCAGCAGGCAGATTGCGACCGCCGCAATGTCTCGGCGCGCCAACTCTGCGCAGACGTTTGCGATCGCGGCGTCACCGAGCGGCACGAGCACCTCGCCGCGATAATCGATTCGCTCGCGCACGGTCAGCCGGTCGGCGCGCGCGACGAGCGGGCGCGGCCGCTCCACGAAAAGATTATAGACTTCGCTGCGGTTCTGCCGCCCGATCTCTATTAGGTCGCGGAAGCCGTCGGTCGTAACGAGCGCGACGCGCGGAAGCTCGAGTCCGATCTGCCCGAGCAGCGCGTTGGTCGCAATCGTCGTCGCATGGCCGAGAAACTCGATCGTCGGCGGCGAAGCGTAGCGCGAGATCAGGTTTGCCAGCGCCGCAACGACGGCGCGATGCGGCTCGCGCGGCGTGCTCGCGACCTTCTCGACGATCAAATTGCCGCTCCACGATTCGATGGCGGCAAGGTCGGTGAACGTTCCACCGACGTCGATTCCCACGCGTAGAGCGCGCCGTCCCATGAACCTCGCTTCGACGGCGCGCCGGCATCTGCTTGGCGGTTAGAACGTTACGCTATAGCTGCCGTTGTTTACGTTGCAGTCGGAGCCTCGGCGCATGTCGATCCGGAAATGCGCCGTGGTCGATCCGTTTCCGGCCTGAGCCGACCGCGTCCAGTCGTAGCCGAAGGTGTACGATTGACCGGGCGCGAGCGGCGGGATGCCCCGATCGTCGCGCTTTACTTGGTCGACGTAGACATCGACGAACTGCAGCGTATTAGACGGTTGCCCCTGGCTCCCGAGATTCGTCACGGTGCCGGACAGGTGATAGACACTGACCGAACCGTTGCTCGTGACGTTCTTCACGACCACCGAAGTAATCGCCGGATTCGGCCCGGCACAGGTAGCCGCCGGCACCGCCGTCGGCACGAGCGCGGTGAGAAACAGGCCAACCGACAGAAGGCGAATGATCACAGACGAACTCCTCTCCGATTATACCGTGATGCCGGCGCCGGCTTTCGTTGCGGAACAGCTGCCCGCCGACGGTGTGACCGAGCGCATGCGAAAGTCCAGCGGTGACGTCATCTTGCCGGCGTCGGCCGAGCGCGGCCAAGTGTAGTCGATGGTGTACGATTGTCCGGGTGCGAGCGGCGGTACGCCGCGGTCGTCGAGGCGTCCGCCGTATTGGACGACGTCGACGAACTGCAAAGCGTCTCCCGGCTGACCTTGGCTTCCAACGTTCGTTACGGTTGCGGTAACGTGATAATAGTCGATATGCGGGGTATGGCTGACCGTGCGCAGTGCGACGGACGTAACGGACGGCCCGTCACAGTTTGCGGCGGCTAACGCCGAGAGCGGCGCCGAGGCCAGTAGAATTGCGAGCGCAACTCCAAAACGATACATAAGCTTCTTTCCTCCTTTGCCGGACGTGCTCTCGCTTATACCCGCCTCGCGACGCATAAAACGCTCGGTAAGCTGCCGAGCGAAATGCGGGTCTAGCGCTCTCGAAATCGCGCGACGCGTTCGCGCAGCGCGGCGAGCTCGCGCGCTTGGCGCTCCGCGACCTTTCGCCAGCGGCCGGCGTCGCGCTCGACGCGTGCGGTTTCCAGATGGTCGTACGCGATTCCAGCGGCGACTCCCATCGCTTCGAGCGAGGACTTTTCGTCGGGGTCGATGTCCTCGCCGTTGGCGTGCGCGCCGTAAAGGACGACGGCTTCGAGCCGCGCGCGAACGAAAATCGGAACGGCGAGCGCAGAACTGCCCTCGTGCAGCCGCAGCGAGCCATGCCGGCCTTGAACCTGCAACAGGACCTGCCGGTCGAGCATCGTTCCATTGCTGAAAAAGTTGCCCGAGGTTTCGCGCTTGAAGAGCGTCGCCGAGTCGAGCGCGAACGCCTGAATCGGTTCGGCGACGAGCGCGGCTTCGACCGTGCGGCCGCTCTCGGCGTAGGGAAGCCCCGCCGCGATTCTTGCGATTCGCTGCTCGGCTTGACGACGGCGCCGAAAGAGCGTGCGTTCGACGAAGTCTTCCGCGCGCCGGTATAACGCGTCGAGCGAAAACGCGACGCCGATTGCCGTCAGTGCGACCAGTGCCAGCGCGACGCCATTTTGCTCGAGCACGCGTCCGACGAACCATTCGATCAATGCGAGGATGCCGAAGACGAACGCACTCACGATTGTGAAGACGAGCCCACGGCTGACTACGAACGAGATGTCGAAGACGCGCTGCCGAACGACCGCATATGCGATTGCGAACGGCGCGCACGCGTAGAGCACCGCGGCGATCCACACTAGAGCGTCCGAACTCGTCAGAGGATACGTTTCGGCCAAGTAGCGCGCCCACGCGGATATGTAGCTCAGCAGAGTCAGCAGAACGCCGCCGAGCGCCCATTGGAACCGCTGGCGCTGCGCGGGTGGCGCGGCAAAGTACGCGGCGAAGAGCGTCGCACTCGCGACCGCGATGAGCGCGAGCGCTCCGAAGACCGAACCGTAGACCATCCACGCTGCAGGCGCCGCGCCCGCGTAGATCGAGCGGACGTCCCACGCAAGGTTTGGAATTGCGAGCAGCGCACCGACTGGGATCGCCAGCCGGTCGAGCGAGCGACGCCATCCGGTGGCGTTGTTGTCCGGAAATCTTGCGGCGAACACGACGAGGCCGATGGGTCCGGCGATGTCGAGCAGATCCGATCCGAACTGCGCGAGCGGAAAGAGGCTGTCGGGAAACCGGTAGAGCGATACGTCCGTCGCTGCTATCAGATAGAAGAACAGGCCAAAGGTCATGCGGTTCGGCCGGCGCAGCAGAATGATCAAGGCGATCGCGATGTAGGCAAACCCCGCGAGCCGTATGAAGGGAGCGATCGGCGACGAAATGGCGTGCAGCGTTGCCGGGCCACCGACCTGCTCCGCGTGGAGCGTGACGCCGCGCGCAGTTGCCGACATTTGCGCTCGCGGTGCCGCGCTCACCGAAACTCGCACGCTCTCGCCGGGGGTTGCCGGCTGATAGAGCAACCCGACTATTCGGTCGTGCAGTTGCGACTTCGTGAAGTCGAGATAGTTGCCCGCGGCAATGCCCGCGCGCGCGGCCGGGGTTTCCGGATCGACGGCGGCGACTTCGAAGCCCCTCGTGTAGATCAGCCGGTATCCAAGCGTCGTTTGCGGCGCGAAGAGCTGAATGGCGGCCGCAACGTTGAGCGCGAGCGCTATGGCCGCGCCGAGCAGCGCGACAAATCGCTCCCACGAATGCAAGGGGTGGTTCCGCTCATCACTGACGGCGCCCGGACGCATGACCAGCGATTCTTCGAGATCGCAGGGCCGCCCCTTGATTGCAACCCGAATGCCCGTGGACCGGCTCTTAAGCGTACCTATTTCGGGTAAGGAGAAGGATATGAAGATCGGTATTATCGGTGCCGGTAACATTGGCGGTACGCTCACGCGGCGGTTTCGCGCGCTGGGTCACGAGGTTTTCGTGGCCAACTCGCGCGGGCCGGAAAGCCTGGCCGAACTGGCGGCGGAGACTGGTGCGACTGCCGTAACGGTAGAGGACGCCGCGCACCGCGGCGAGATCGTGGTCGTGACGATCCCGGAGCGTAGAATCCCCGATCTGCCGAAGGACCTCTTTGCAAACGCTGCGCCCGGCGCCGTCGTCGATACGGGCAACTACTACCCGCAGCAGCGCGACGGTCGCATCGATGCGATCGAAGCCGGAATGCCGGAGAGCCGCTGGGTGGAGAGCGAGCTCAAACGCCCGGTTATCAAAGCATTCAACAATATCTATGCCGAGCATTTGCTCGGCTACGGGAAACCAAAGGGATCTTCCGGCAGATTTGCGCTGCCCGTCGCCGGCGACGACTCGTCGGCCAAGATGAAGGTTATGGAACTGGTCGACGAGCTGGGGTTCGACCCGGTCGACGCGGGGAGTCTCGACGAATCGTGGCGGCAGCAACCCGGTACGCCGGTCTACGGCGCGGACCTCGATGCCGGCGGCGTGCGCGATGCACTCGCCAAGGCGAAGAACGAACGCACTGCCGAGTGGAGGGCGCGGTGACGTCGCCGTACGAGCGCTTCCGCGCGCTGCACGAACGCCGCGAGGCGTTCGTGATGCCAAACGCATGGGATGCCACCTCGGCCGTGCTCCTCAAGCGCGCGGGGTTCGAAGCACTGGGAAGCACGTCGCTCGGTCTCGCATTCTCGCTCGGCCGGCAGGACGGATGCCACGCGGTTTCGCGCGACGAGGCGGTCGCGCACGCGGCCCTGCTCGCGCGAGCGAGCGATCTTCCGGTGAACGGCGATCTCGAAGATGGTTTCGGCGCCACGCCCGAAGACTGCGTGGCGACGGTGCGCGCCGCGATCGAGGCCGGACTCGCCGGACTCGGCATTGAGGATACGACGGCCGATCCCGCTCGGCCGATTCACGAGTTCGACGATGCGGTCGCGCGCGTTCGCGCAGCCGCTCACGCGGCGCACGGACGAATCGTCCTGACGGGCCGGACCGACAACTATATTAACGGCCGCCCCGACCTCGACGATACGATTCGCCGGCTCACAGCGTTTGCCGAAGCCGGCGCAGACGTGCTCTACGCGCCCGGATTGCCGAGCATGGACGCGATCGTTGCCGTCGTGCGTGCGGTCGCGCCTAAGCCGGTGAACGTGCTGATCGGTCCGGAAGACGGCGACGCGACGCTCGCGCAGCTTTCGGCCGCGGGCGCGCGCCGGATCAGCGTCGGCGGGGCGCTCTATCGCGTTACGATGACGGCGCTGGTGAAAACCGCCGAGGCGTTACGCCGCGGAGAACTCGCTGCCGTGAGGGGCGCCATCGCGGGGAGCGAGATCGCCACGCTCTTGCCGCAAGCGTAACCATCGGAGTGTTTCAGCGAGTCACCAGGTTCTTCGCTAATCTCGGCCCCGGTCTGATCACCGGGGCCGCTGACGACGACCCCTCGGGAATTTCGACGTACTCGGTCGCCGGCGCGTCGACCGGATTCTCGATGCTCTGGCTCGCGTTGATCTCGACGCCGATGATGGCAGTGATTCAGGGGATGTGCGCGCGTATTTCGATGGTCAGCGGCGAGGGTCTCGCTGCGGTCATGCGCAAGCGCTTGCCGCTGCCGCTGGCCTACGCGCTCGCCGGATTAGTGATCGTGGCTAACACGTTCAACGTCGGTGCCGACATCGGGGGTATGGCCGATGCGACGCGACTGGTCGTCCCGATTCCGGTCGACGCCCTCGTCTTTCTTTTCGGTATCGGCCTGATCGCGCTTCAATTCTGGCTCACGTATGCGACCATCGCCAAGATCTTCAAGTGGCTGACGCTCGCGCTCTTCGCCTACATCGTGACCGCCTTCATCGTGCGGCCGCCGTGGTTCCACGTACTGCTCTCCTTCGCGATTCCGCACGTGCAGTTTAACTCGCAGTGGCTCTCGACGATGGTAGGCGTGCTCGGAACGACGATTACGCCGTACCTTTTTTACTGGCAAGCCTCGTTGATGGTGGAGGAAGAGAGGGAGGCCGGCAGGACGTCGATCGCCGCACGGCGCGGCACCGATGCGAAGTCGATCAACCGGATGCACGCCGACGTCGACACCGGAATGATCTATTCGAACCTCGTCGCTTTCTTCATCATCGTGACGACGGCGTCGACGCTGTACGCGCACGGCAAGACGAACATCGCGACTGCGCAGGACGCGGCGCTTGCGCTGCGCCCGCTCGCCGGCCGGTTCGCGGAGCTGCTCTTCGCGTTGGGCATGGTCGGCACGGGAATTCTCGCCGTTCCAGTGCTCGCCACTTCGTCGGCATACGTTACCGCACAGACGTTCCGCCTGCGCGAGGGACTCGGCCAGCCCTTGCACCGCGCGCCATATTTTTATGGGGTCATTGCTTCGGGCATCTTGGTAGGAATCGCGATGAATCTTCTGCACGTCGACGCGATCAAAGCGCTCTTCTGGTCGGCGGTGCTCAACGGTGTCGCGGCGGTTCCGCTCATCGCCGCCATCGTTTTCTTGGCATCGAGCCGCTCACTGTTGGGTGAGTGGACGAGCTCGCCGCTCGCACGCGTTTGGGGATGGGGCACCGTCGCGTTGATGGGCGCGGCCACGGCCGGCATGTTCTACTTCATGGCCCATCACTCATAAACTGAAGGAACCGCGGCTCGCATCGTAGAGAGCCACGGCAATGGATTCGCTCTTCGACGGGCGCGCTTCGCTGCGAGAGCCGTCCGAACGTCTCTACTTCTGGCTCACTGCGTTCTTCGCGCTCCCCGCCGCGTTGGCGATCGGCTACGTGCTCCACGAATCGATCGGCGCCTCGCAAGTCGCGCTCTTCATCGTCATCGCGATGGTCTACGTGACCTTGGCGCGAGGGCGTCTCCTGGGTTCGAGCGTACGGGTTCACCAGCGCCAATATCCACGCGTCTTTACGATCGTCCGCCAGACGTGCGCGGCGCTCGACATTCCGATGCCGCTCATCTTCGTGCGCGAGGACAACAACGTGCCGGTGGTGGCGCTCGGGTTTGGCGAGCCGTATGCGCTCGTGCTCTCGAGTCACTGGATCGAGATTTTCACCGACGACGAGTTGGCGTTCATGGTCGGCCGCGAGCTCGGCCACATCGCCGCCGGGCACACGCGCTTTCACTCCCTGCTCAGTGTGAACGGCAACGAGAATCCGATCGTATCGCTGATCTTCGGAGCCTGGCTTCGCCGCTGCGCGCTGACCTGCGACAAGGTCGGACTCCTTTGCTGCGGCTCGCTCGACGCCGCGATTCGGGCGATGGGCATCGCTGCGTTTCACGAATTCGGCCGCAAGGTCGACTACGAAGCCTTCGCCGAGCAGCACAGCGAGGTCGAGCACGATTCGGTTTTGCGCTGGGGCGAGGGATTGAGCGCGGAACCGTATGCGACGCGGCGAATCGCATCGCTGCGGCGCTTCATGTCGACACAGACCTTCGCGGCTGCCGAGCAGTGGTTCTTGCGCGAGCGCAGCGAAGAGCCTCCGGCGATCGCCGCTCCGGGCGAGAAGGACGTTACGCCGCGCGACTGCGCCGGTTGGTGGCGCCGCCTAGCCGCGTGGAGCATCGATGCGGTCGTCGTCATCGCGATCATCACCTCGTTCGGCGGCCAGGTGCTCGGGCACGGGGGCGACGCCGAAAACGGCGTCTCGGTCGCGCCGGGGCACGTCAACATCTCGGAGCCGGGCGTGAACGTTTCGATCGAGGGGAAAAAGCACGTGCGTATGCCGAGCTCCCCGCCGTCGACACCACCGGCGCCCGCTCCGGAAGTAACCTTTGGGCCGCTCGTATTCGGCAATCCCGGCGTCGCGTTGCGGGTATATGGAGAGGACGTCCCGCTCTCTCTCGATGGCGTCGTCTCGATTATCGGCGAAGTGATCAAGCGGCTTGGATTCGCCTTTTGGTTTCCCGTTTATCTAGCGGCGCTCGTTATCGTCGCGGGGCAGACGTTCGGCATGATGATCGCAGGTCTACGCGTCGTCACTACCAATTTTAGTAAGCCGAGCATCGGGCGCACGATCTTCCGCTACCTAATCGCCGGCTTTCTGTTTTGGCTAATCGTTCCGCTCAGCCTAATCTGGCGGCGAATACTTCTGCACGACCGTTGGTCAAAGACGCGCCTCGTCAAGGTCGAACGAGTCGTCGCCCGCATTACCGGAGCATCGTAAATGAGAATAACGATTACCGCGCTGTTGCTCGCCGCGCTCGCGGCCGCGCCCGGACGGGCGAGCGATCCGCTTTCGTCGCTGCGCTTTCTGGTTGGAACTTGGAACTGCACGTACGAGGCGGGTAAGGCGCGCATCAGCTATAAGGCGACGTTTTCGTACGACCTGAACGGCAACTGGATGCGCGAAAGCGATTCATGGGAAGGAGGCGGCGGCGACCTAGCTATGTTCACGTACGAAAAGAACGGATGGACTTCGGTCGTCATGGAGCACGAGCGCACCTCGGCGCTTTTCCGCGCCTCGGGAAAGAATCCGAATCACGTCGTCTATCGCAGCGTCTATCCGCAGACTGGTCTGACCGACGTTTTCGACCGCGTCTCAGCCACCCGGTTTACGGTACATTTCAAGCAGACCTCGCGCGGAAAGACGATGTCTTCGATCGATGTCTGCGACAAGGCCTAACGGAATAGCTGAGCTAACCAAGCGAGCGTTGAAGAGCCGCCCTCAGGAGGTGTTTGTACCATGAGTCCTACTCGTCTCGCAGCGATCGCGCTATTCGTGCTGCCGCCCTCGATCGTCGCGGCCGCCACGCCGACTTGGCAGACGGCGACGGCGACAAGCGTAACTGCCGGCGTCACCAGCAAATCGACGTTCGCGATCCAGGCCTACGTTACACTGCCGCAAGAATGCGACGCGGCTCGGATTCGTACGTTGGCGATCACGTCGCAGCTGCATCGGTCTTTTATTGTCGAAGCGCTCCCGCCGTCATCGCCCTGCGCCGGGAAGACGGTCTATAAGTGCGCCGTGATGAGCCCGAACTTCAAACTGCCGATCCCGCACAAGTTCGAGGTCGAGTCCAAAGGCAAAACGTGGGAGGTCGCCCTGGCGATGGAATCGCCGGCGCCGATGGAGCCCGCCTGCCGTAAGAGCTAGTTCGAGCTAATAAGCGACCACCTCGCCGGACGCCATGTCGGCGAGGTGCTTGCGTACGTTGTCGAAGAGCACGCTCGTCTCGGCGTTGCCGAGGCGTGCACGGAACACGGGGTCGGTCCGCTTCCAGTACGCGATCAGCGCGCCGGCGTATTGATACTCTCGCACGATGTCCGAGTGCTCGACCCCGTCGGCATCGGTGCCCAACAGGCAGCGAACGTGCGCTTCGAGCAGATACTTCAAGGCCGCGTTTCCGAGCACGGCTCCGGCCTGCGATGGATCCGACGGATCGCTCACCAGCGTCCCGAGCAAATCGTTCAGCTCGAAGTTGGTCGCCCAGTTCTGCGCGAGGGGAAGGATGCGGTTGACGAGGAGCGTCGAGCCGAGCGGCATTCGCGAGACCGGATAGGCGCCCGTCGCAACGTTGCTCTCGAGGTTGACGTCGGCCTCGACGCCGGCATCGTGCATTTCTTGCGCCTGCTCGGGTGTCGCCCAGGTCGCGTGCGCGAGCCGAAAGATCACATAACGGTTCGCGTCGGGATGTTCGCGTTGGAAATGGCGGATCGCCGCTAAAAGCATGGTGATGTTAGCCTCGGCCTGCGCCGCGTTCGTCCAGGAGGCCGGCAGCGAGGCGAACGCATTGCCGAATAACCAGGGTCGAGCGGGCGGGGCGGGTGCGTAGTCGACGATCGCGCCCTCGCCGACATGCGTATGCACGAGCAGCTTACCGCGCCAGCCCGCGAGCCTCCGATCCTTCGACGCGCGATAGACCGCGCCGGCGAGCTCCTCGTAGTAAGCCATGCCCTCGTCCGTAAAGCAGGTTGTCTCCGGCGCCGCCGTATCGATGCCCACCACGTCGTCGAAATACCGCACGGCATCGGTCGAAGCAACGACGGCCTTTCCGGCGTCCCAGCCCATCAGCGCGTCGTAGATAGTTTTCGGGGCGGTTGCGAGCGATGCTGGAAGCGCCGTTGGGGCGCAGGCGCCGGTTTTCGACCACTCGCGGTACTGCGATTCGTGCGAAAGCATGCCTAGCTGCGCGGTATGCGTCATGAGCACGATCTCGATCGCAGGCATCGGCTTCTTCATCGCCGCGAGCGCGGAGCGAATGCTCGGGTCGTCGCGCGCGTGCATAACGCACTCGATCGTATCGAGTGGATACGACTTGCCTTCAGAGAATTTCCAGCCGCCGATGAAGGGAAGCGATTGTTCGGAGCTGTCTATGTGCGTTGCCGCGAGTTCGAGCACCGTCGCCTTACAGAGATCGCCGCCAAGCCGGTCGTCGCTGCCGCCATAAAATTGATCCCTGAGATACAGCGAGGCCGGACCGCCGCGAAACGCGTAAGCGCTGTCGAACTCCGTCCAAGGCGTCGCGGTGAGTACGCGCTCGATGGTGCCGTCGAGTGCCGCCACGCTGCCGGCGACCCGCGCGCGATCGATGAAGAGCGCGGCGCGCGCACCGAAGGCGAAGCGTTGACCATCGGCCGGCGAGAAGAGCCGGTCGTCAAGCTTGGAGCCTGTTGCGTCGTACCAGCCGGCGAGATAGTGATAGAGCTTAAGCCGATCGGCGACGCCGACGCTTCGTTTCGGGTCCGAGAATGCTGCGATGTACGCGGGAAGGTCCGCATAAGCCTGATACGGCAGAATTCCGGTGAAGTGATTGTGAGCGTCGAAGTACGAAACGGCGAGCAGAAGGCCGGCGAGCAACGTCGAAGCAGGGCCCGTCATGTGCGGTAGGTTTACGCTTACCAAGCCCGCGGCCCTCGCCGCGAACTTTCCGCGGTTTCGCTTTCCGGAGTTCAGCGAAACGCGGCTTCCTCGCTACAACGTCGCGCCGGCGCAAAAAGTTCTCGGGGTCCGAAACGACGGTCGCAGCCTAGTCGAGGAGTTCCGCTGGGGAATTCGCGGCCGAATCAACATTCGTGCGGAATCGCTCGCCGCACGGCGCACGCCGATCGGGCGCCGCTGCATCGAGTTTGCCGATGGGTTCTACGAGTGGTCGAACCGCAGACCGTTTTACTATACGCTGGAATCGGGACGGCCGTTTGCGTTCGCCGGATTATGGGAGCCGTTCGACGGAAGCATGGCGTGCGACATCGTGACGTGTGAGCCGAACGCGCTCGTCGCGCCCGTGCACGGACGCATGCCGGTGATTCTTTCCGAATCCGCGCTCGAAATTTGGCTCGATCCGCAACCGTTGCCGCCGGAGATTGCGGCGTCGATCTTACGCCCGCTCGATGCGGCGCTGATGAAGGCGCGCGAGGTGTCGGCGCGCGTGAATAATACGAACTATGACGAAGCGGGTGCGCTCGCGCCGCCCGATCCGCGCCTGCTCTGAGCGATTAAGACGAGACCGGTCGCGACGAGCCAAATCGCCGCTGGAATCGCACCGAAGAGCCCCGGGCCGGGCTGCCCCGGCGCCATGAAGAGACCGTTCGAAAATATCGACAGCGTCGCGATTGCCGCACCGACCGACGCGATATATCCGAGCCACGAAAGCCACGCCGGCGCGCGATTGTGGCGGCGCATGCTATGCGCGGCCGCGAAGAGGAAGATGGAGACCGGGGCATACCCGAGACCGCCTTGGCTGAAGACGAAGGCCTGGTAGATGTTCATGAGGCCGCGCGCCTTGAACGTATCGGGCGCCACGTAGAGGGCGGCCGTCAGCAGCGATGCAGCCCATAGCGACGTTGCTACCATCACGACGCCCGCGACGAGCGCGAAGGTCGGGAGGCCTTCTTGGCGTCCGGGTGCGTTGTTCAGATAGGTGCGCAGGCCGACGAGAAACCACAGGAAGAACGCCGCGGCCGGGAACGTGAGCCAGGCTCCCAAGAGCAATCCGGAGCGGTGCGAATCGATGGCCAGTGCGGCGTCGATCGGACGCGCCGAGAACGACGGCATTCCGTTGTTGATAAACGTCGCGATCACGAGCACCGCGACGTAACAGAGGGCCGACCAGCCCGCTGAGCGTTCCGCCGAGACGTTTTCCATGGCCGCTACCTCTTATCCGACCGGAAGCTATTCCTTCCTTAGAGCCCGTAGTATTTGAAGGCCGGCCACATCACGGCGAGCGGAACCCGAGGATGCGTGCAGATATAGATCGGCAGCGGTCCCTCGAGCTCCCAGCGATAATCGTTGCGGTAGACCGCGATCTGCCGGACGCTCCCGAACCAAAGGACCAGGAGATGGTAGTCGGTCGCGCCGACGGCTAGAACGGAGCGGCCGCTGTAACCTCGCGTGCCCCAAAGATAGTACGAGTTGTTCGGGCTGATGGCGGCCGGCAGGCCGTACCTCGGGCCGTAGTAGTCGAGCGCACCGGCGTAGGCGTAACGATCTGCGAAGACCGCGGTGATTTTGCGTTGCGCGGGCGGAAGCGACCAGTAGGCTCCCGCGACCATCGCGCTCATCGTCGGCCAGCCGAGCTGGTCGGCGAACATCGGATTGATGAGATGATAGGTGCCCGTGGGTGGCGCCGGACGGCTCAAGCCGATCGCGCGCTCGTAGGCCATATAGGCTGGGAGCGAGAGGACCGGCAACGAGAGCGGAAACATCGGCAGGCCGGCGATGAAGATCGCCGCGGCGAGCGCGATCTTCGTTGCAGGCCGCGCGGCCGCGAGCGCGCGTTCGATCGCAACGGCTCCCGCGGCGAAGAGCGCCGGATAGCATCCTTGGATGTAGTATCCGCGGCCGATCGTGAGTATGAGTACGCCGAGCAGTATGAGATATGCAACGGTCACGAAGCGGTACTGACGCTCGCGCCAAAACCAGACCAATCCCCAGATCCAGATCGGC
>DATASC010000121.1:0-4483 GCA_036269355.1 Candidatus Cybelea sp.
CGCCTGCTACGCCACCCTCGCGCCGCCTGCTAAGGAAAAGTTTTGACGTCCTGTCAATGGCGCTCGGGTTGGAGTCCCCGCGGTAGGGCGTAGGCCCTCAGCTTCTCACTGAAAATGCTGCGCTATGTAATCGATCCAATAGTGGTATATGTCGACGATGCGCACGGGGTCGGTCGGAAAGTGTCCGTTGACCGGCCACACTCGCAGCGTGGCGTCTTTATGGTTGTCGCGCAGCGCCCGCCAATACATCGACGACGTGGCGAAGGGATCGCGGTTGTCGCCGACGTCGGAGAGGATAAGCACCGGCGTGGTGACGTCGCGCGCGTACCAGATCGGCGAGACGCGCCGCCATTCCGCGGCTTCGTCGCCGACGAACGGCGAGCCGTGCAGCATATCGGCGTCGGCGAGGCTGTCGTCGGCGGTTCCGTAATCGGTGATCCAATCGTTGACCGAAGCGCCCGAGACGGCCACGCGCCAGAAGTGATATTTCGAAATGAGCCACGCCGTCATGATGCCGCCGTACGACCAGCCGCAGACCGCGATCCGCGATTCGTCGACGACGCCGCGCGCACGAATCGCATCGACCGCGGCGACGATGTCTTTGCCCGGGCCGTCCTCGGGATCGTACAGAATCGAGCGCTGGTATTTCAAGCCGAGATTGGGCGAGCCGCGATAGTTCGGTCGCAGCACGAGCCATCCGCGCGCCGCCATCACTTGCGCCCAGAAGTCAAACTCGAGCATCGACGGATCGTCCGGGCCGCCGTGAATGAACGCGACGAGCGGATACTTCCGGTTCGTAGAAAATCCCGGCGGCAGATAGAGAACTCCGTCGCCCGTTACGCCGATTTGGGTCGGAAACGTAACGCGCTCCGCGGGCGCCCACGAATACTCGGTCAGCGCGGCGTTAAAATCGGTTACCTTTGTAGTTCGGCCGTCGGGGGCGTACTTGTAGAGTTCGGGTGGTTGCACCGTTGCGCTCGCTAGAAAGATCAGCGTGTCGTCGTTGGCTAGCGCATTACCGAGCGACGGTGCGGAAGCTCCACCGGTCGTCGAGAGCGGCGTTCCTGGAACGACGTCTCCTGCCTCGATACGCGAAAGCGCGCCTTGCAGCGAAATCCGCACGAGCGCGTTCGTGGTGCGGTCCGGAGCGGTTACGACGAGGCTTTTGGAGTCACGCGACCAGACGTAATCGGAGATCGGCCGGTCGAGCTTTGCCGAGATCGGAACGCCGATTCCGCCGGCTGGCGTCGTGACGTACAGTTGGGTAATACTCACCTGCGGATCGCCGTCGGAGTACGAGTACGCGATGTGCGCGCCGTCCGGCGAGAAGCGCGGATAACTCTCCCACATCGAGCGGCTCGTCAGCGAACGAATGCGTTTGGCGGCAACGTCGACCAGCACGGCGCGCGAATAGCTCTCGTCGTTCGAGATCGCGTTGCGGCAGAGCGTCAGCGCGATCGTCGTACCATCTGGCGACCACGAGGGTGACTCGCCCTCCGCGGCGCTCTCCGATCCAAACGTGAGCTGCGTCGCGGTAAGGTCGCCGAGCGAAACGGTGAAAAGATGGAGCGGCCGCGGGGCATCGCGCGCGGTGATCGGTTCGGTCGTGAAGAGAAAGCTGTCGCGGAAGCGATCGGCTCCCGATCGCTGCGGCGGCGCGTCGGACGCAGTATAGGCAACTGCGTTGCCGTCCGGACGCCAGGCAAATGAATCGACGCCGTCGGGGTCGCGAGTAACGGCGCGCGGTTGACCGCCGGTCGCAGGCATGACGAAGATCTGCGTACGGGCCGCGTCGTCTTTGCCGTCGTCGGCTAGAAATGCGAGCGACGAACCGTCCGGGGAGAATGCGGGATCGGAGAGCCCGCTACGATCCGCGACGAGCGTTGAAACCGAGCCGGTAGCGAGATCGACGAGGGCGAGTTCCTCGCTGCGGCGGTCGTCGTTCCAGAGGATGCGCCGTACGACCAGCGCGGCGTGCTTACCGTCGGGTGCGATCGCCGGAGAATCGAGCCCGACGAGCTGCTTGTAGTTCTCCGCGCGTATGGCTGGGAGCGGTGAGGTTCCCAGGAGCACCCAAGCGCAGAACGCGGCGAGCGCGATCGCGCGCCGATGCGGCGCCGGCGCGTTCACTGGCCGAAGTGCTGCGCGATGTAATTGATCCAGTAGTGATAGACGTCGGCGGCCCGCACCGGATCGTGCGGAAAGTGTCCCTCAACCGGCCAGACGCGCAGCGTGGCGTCCTTGTGATTGTCGCGCAACGCGCGCCAATACATCGACGATGTTGCAAAGCTGTCGCGATTGTCGCCGACGTCGGAGAGAATGAGTACCGGCGTCGTGACGTCGGCAACGTAGCTGATAGCCGACGCGCGGCGCCACTCGGCGGCGTTTTGGCCAACGAACGGCGATCCGTGGAAGAGATCGGCGTCGGAGAGACTATCGTCGGCGGTTCCATAGTCGGCGATCCAGTCGTTGACCGAAGCGCCCGACACTGCCGCCTTCCAGATGTGGTACTTCGAAATCATCCACGCGGTCATGATGCCGCCGTACGACCAGCCGCAGACCGCAATGCGGGAAGAGTCTACGATGCCGCGAGCGCGCACCGCGGCGACCGCCGCCATCACATCCTTGCCGGGCCCTTCTTCGAGATCGTAGAGCACCGCGCGCTGGTAGGCGAGGCCGAGATTGTCGCTGCCGCGGTAATTCGGCTCGAGCACGAGCCACCCACGCGCCGCCATGAGTTGGGCGACCAAGCTGAATCCCAGCGCCGACGCGCTCGTCGGTCCGCCGTGGATCATGACGACGAGCGGATAGCGTTTTCCGGTGGTGAACCCGAGTGGAAGATAGAGGACGCCGTCGGCCTGCGTTCCCGCGGTCGTCTGAAACGTGATGCGCTGCGCGTCCGCGAGATCGAGGTCGGCGATTGCCGCGTTGAAGCTGGTGAGCTTCGTCGTCGTGCCGCCGGGCGTTCGCACGTAGAGTTCGGGAGGCTGCTTTACCATCGACCCGACGAACGCAATCGTACCGTCGCTACCGACGCCGTCGGCAATCGGAGCACCGATCACCACGCCGTTGGTGTCGAGGCGTTGCGTCGCGCCTTGCAGCGGTATGCGATAGAGCGCAACGCTGGTCCGATCCGGTCCAAGGGCATAGAGGCTCGACGAATCCGCGGCCCAGACCGATTCCTCGATGGGGCGGTCGATTTGGGCCGAGACGACGACCCCACGTCCGCCCTGCGGCGTCGTGACGCAGATCCGGGTGAGGTTGACCTGATTGTCGCCCTTCGCGCACGAGTACGCGATGTGCGTGCCGTCCGGCGAGAACTTTGGATCGCCCTCCCAGGCCGTGGCGCCGGTGATCGTTCGCACCGTCCGGCTCGCGACGTCGGCGAGCGCGACGCGCGAGTAGCTCTCGTCGTTGAGAATTGCGTTCGGCACGATTGTAAACGCGATGGTCTTTCCGTCGGGCGACCACGATAGCGTCGACTCGGCCTCACCGGTCGCGATGCTCTGCGTTCCCGCAGTCAGCTGCGTGGTCGTACCGTCGTCGAGCGAAACCGTGAAGAGGTGGACCGGGCGCGGCGATTCGTGCGCGACGATCGGTTCGGTCGTAAAGAGGAAACTGTCGTGGAAACGATCCGCGCCCGTATGGGGCGTTTCCGGATCCTTGGCGGCGAAGGCAAATGCGCGGCCGTCGCGGCGCCAGGCAAACTGTTCGACGTCGGTGTTGCCGTGCGTGACCGCGTGCTCGGCGCCGCCTTCAACCGGAATCAGGAAGATCTGGCTGTGCGAGTCCTTTCCGGTACCATCGTCGGCGAGAAAAGCAATTTGCGTACCGTCGGGGGAGATGGCGACGTCGGAGAGCCCCGCGCGATTCGTCAACAGCGTCGTCTGCGATCCGCTCGTCAAATCGACGAGCACGAGATCGTGAGTGCGCTTGTCCTCGTCCCAGTCGATGCGGGTAACGACGATCGCGGCGCGCTTGCCGTCCGGCGCGATTGCGGGCGCACCGATCGAAACGACTTTCGCAAAATCGCTCTCGCTAATCGTTTGGGCCGGCGCGGCAGCCGTAAGCGCGAACGCCGAGAGGAGCGCGAACGCGATGCGGTTACGAATCATGACTCGAACGAATCGCATCGAGCGGTACCGCGATGACGCTGCCGTCGTCGCTGCCGATGAACAACGTCTTCCCGTCGACGACGGGCGAACCCACGTTGAAGCGCGTGTGCATGAATTTCTCTCCAAGAACGCGACCGGTCTTGGCGTCCACGGCCCAAAGGTAACCGCCGAGGTCGCCAAAGTAGACGATTCCGTCAACGGCGACGATGCCACCTTTCACGGCGCCGCGCGTCGGAATCTCCCAGACGAGCAGCCCGCTACGCGCGTCGAGCGCGTGGACGTACGGCGCGATCGCGCTGCCTAGATAGAGCAGGCCACTCGCGAGCAGCGGAATCGCGGCCTCGTTGCGCTCCGGCAGCGCGCCGGTC
>DATASC010000122.1:0-3107 GCA_036269355.1 Candidatus Cybelea sp.
CGGCGCGACGCTCGGCGGCGGTACGACGGTAAACTGGTGCACCGCCCTGCGGCTTCCCGAACGGATAGCGCAGGAATGGGACGAATGCAGCGGCATCGCCGGGCTTGCTGCCGAGCTGCTGCCGCATTACGCGGCGCTGGAGACTCGGCTCGGCGTCGCGCCCGCATCGAATCACAACGCCAACAACCGCATCATCCTCGACGGCGCGCGTAAGCTCGGACTGCACGACGGCTGCGGCTATTGCGGCTTCGGCTGCTCCTACGACAAGAAGCGCTCGGGTAGCGCGGCTTTCTTGCCCGATCTCGCTGGCGGAGGAACGATTTACGCCGATGCGTCTGCCGAACGCATCGTAACGCGCGAACGGCATGCATGCGGCGTCGTTGCTCGGCAGCGCAATTCTGCCGGCGAGAGCGTTGCGTTCGAGGTCGAAGCCGACCTCGTCATCGTCTGCGCGGGTGCGCTGCGCACGCCGGGATTGCTCGCGCGCAGCGGCGTCGCGGATCCGTTGCTCGGCAAGCGGCTATTTCTGCACCCGGTCGCGGCGGCGATCGCCGAGTTCGATCGACCCATTGAGGCGTGGCTCGGCCCGATGCAGAGCGCGTACTCCGACGCGTTCAACTATCGGGCCGGAGCCTACGGGGCGAAGATTGAAGTTGCGCCCGCTCATCCGGGCATGGCGGCGCTCGCGCTGCCGTGGACGAATCGCGATCGCCACGCCGATTTCATGGGACGCTTTCGCAATGTCGCGACGATGTTCGCGTTGACGCGCGACCGCGATCCGGGTTCGGTCGGTCTCGACGGCGAAGCGGCGATTCGCTACCGCGTCTCACCATTTGACGCCGAGAATTTGCTTGCCGGACTGGCCGGAATCTTCGATCTCGGATTCGCCGCCGGCGCGATCCGCATGATGACGCTCCACACGAAGCCGATCGAGATCGAGCGCGCGCAATGGACGCCGTCGTACCGCGAGTCGTTCGCGCGCCGTCTTCGCGAAATCGGGGTCGCGCCGAATCGCCAAATCTTCTTCTCGGCGCATCAAATGGGAACGGCGGCGATGGGCTCGAGGCCCGCTGACTCGGTCGTCGATCCCGCAGGCCGGGTTTGGGGCTACGAGAATCTGCTCGTCGCCGACGCCTCGATCTTCCCGCAGTCGAGTGGGGTGAATCCCATGCTCACGATCATGGCGATGGCGAGTCGTATCGCGGCGGCGAACGGCGCTATGCCGGTTTACTTGTAATAAGCGGAACGCTTAGGGCACGACCGCTTCCAACCATTCTTGCACGTACCACCTTTCGACCGCGCCGTTGAGAACGAACGGGTCGCCCGCCGCGAACGACTCCGCGGCCTCGCGCGTCGTAAAGACTCCCATCGCGCCCGCGCGAGGATCGGCGAAGGGTCCGATCATCAGCAGAGTGCCGTCTGCGAGAAAGCTGCGCCAGTGTTCGCGGTGCGCGGCCGCGTGGACCGGTGCTTTGGTCAGCACGTCCGGCGACGATTCGTAGCGAAGAACGTATTTCACGGCGTCGCGTCGTCTACTGCTGTTGGGTGAAGTCGCTCGGGATGGCGAAGGCCGCGTCGCTCGCGCCGATCGCGCGTACGTTGCCGCGCTCGCTGGAAATCGTCACCGAGTGACCCTGCATACCGAACGTCATGGCGTCGAACATCGCAAGCCTGCCGGTTGGAAGCGGCGGACCGCTCTGAGTAAACGTGAAGCGCGAGCTCATTCCATGTGCTGCCAGCGCTCGCATGACGAGCGCGTACTTTCCCATCATCGCCATTCCCGCTGCACTGCCGCCCGGCCCCGCGGCGGTGCCGCCGCCCCAACACGTTACGCTCGGGCTCGCATTGCCGGAATAGTACCCCAGCAGATTACCCTTCTCCGTCTGCGACTCACCCGACGGTTTGGTCGTGGTGAGCGTCATGTCGGAACGGTATCCGTTCGTAGGCACTCCTCCGACGTCGCGCGACCCGAGCGCAGTGTTCGTCACCGAAATCGCCACACGGGTGCCGTCATCGGAAAACTTCGAGCCGCCCGAGCCGCCGCTTCCAGCGGAGCTCGAATGAGCGTCCATCGACTCGACCTTATAGGTTTTTCGGCGCAGGTCGAGGGTAGTAATCGTTCGAGCGCTGCAATCGGTGATCGTCGCGGTCTGAAAAAATAAATTGTCCGTGCGCTCTTTCGATCCGGCAACGTAGTGATGCTCGGCCTCGCCGCTCTGCATCATCTGCTGCATGGCCGCAGCCATGCCTTTGGCCCGGTTGATCTGACCGAAGATTCCGCCGCCGGATCCCTGATCAGGCATTTGCACTGCCGATGCCGCGGCGAAGTCCGAATCGAACGAACCGGGCTGCGCCGACGACGGATCGGCATCCATTGCAAATTTCATAACGGCATCCCACGCCAATCCGTTCGGAGCGGCCGAAACCGCCGACGGCACTGCGAGGAAAAAAGAAAGGGCGGCGACGGCCGCGACGTATCGCTTCATGGTTCGCGATTCGTCACTCGAGGCTGCCCCGCCCTTCCCTAGCTGCTTACGGAGCTTACATGCTCTGCATCTGTCCCATGCTGTTGAGATGGTAAGCGGCGGCGAGATCCTTCATCGCGGTGGTGAGAATCGCGTGATACTGCGCGTCGGCAGCGAGGCCGTACTTCGCATCGATGTCCTTCATCACCTGAATGTGAATCGGATGCGACACGGCGCGGTCGAGCATCACTTCGACGTTGAATCCTTCGCCGGTCTGACCGGCCGCCCACAACGCGCCGGCAAGAGCTGCGCCGTTCGTAGGATCGGGGTTCGGCTTGCTCGGGAGCGCGATCTTCTTCTCGGTGACGATCTTGAGCGAATCGTTGACCACGAAATCGAAGGTCTTGAGGAACTGTGCGACCTGGTCCTTACCGTATTGATTCGTCAGCTTCGCCACCTCGGCGTCGAACTTCGAGCCGGCGAGCACCTTGAGCAGCGTCGCGGTGCTAAAGTTGCTCGGGCCGCCGCCGGCCTCGACCATCGAAAGGGTAACGGCGAGCGCGGGTGCACCGGTGTAGACGCAGCACGATCCGGAGAAACGCGTGGGTTCGTCGACCAGATTCGGCATCAGTTTTGCCGAGG
>DATASC010000123.1:0-11787 GCA_036269355.1 Candidatus Cybelea sp.
GACCGCCCTCCATGCGGCGCGCGCGCTGGACCTTCCTCAAGGGTCGCTGCGCTTCATCGCGCTGGCCTCCGTTGCATCGACCGCCACGGTGGCGTCGGTCATAGCCTCGGCGCTCAACCTGCGTGAGGTCGCCGGTGAGGCGCTGCTCGATACGATTGCCGGCTTTCTCAAGCAGAAGACGATGGTGCTGATCTTAGACAACTGCGAGCATCTGATGGCACAGGCGTCGGAAGCGGCCGAGAAGGTGCTTCGCGAATGCCCGGGGGTTCGAATAATTGCCACCAGCCGGGAACCACTGAGAGCCTCCGGCGAGTGTCGTTATCGATTGCCCTCGCTTAGCGTTCCATCCGCAAAAGAGGCGACGAGCATCGATGCAAGTACGGCCGGCGGATACGAATCGATCGCCCTCTTCGAAAATCGCGCGAAAGCTGCGGACCATAGCTTTGCGCTCACCGACAAGAATGCGGAATACGTTGCCGAGATCTGCCGCCGGCTCGACGGCATACCGTTGGCGATCGAACTCGCGGCGGCCCGCGTAACGCTTCTGACGGTCCAGGCGATCAACGACCGGCTCGACGATCGATTTCGTTTATTGGCGGGAGGAGTGCGCAACGCCTTACCGCGTCAGCAGACGATGCGAGCGACGATCGACTGGAGTTACGAACTGTTGGCGGAGCGCGAGAAGCGCGTCTTCGAACATCTATCGGTGTTCGTGAACGGGTTTACGTTAGAAGGGGCCGTTGCGGTCGCATCGGGCGACTCGCTCGACGAGCTTGACGTTATCGACGCGCTGACGTCGCTGGTGGAAAAGTCGCTCGTCGTGGCGGAGGCCGATCGGCATGAGATGCGCTACCGGATGCTCGAGTCGTCCCGCGCCTATGCACGCCAGAAACTCGATGCGACCGGCGCGGCCGAGACGACCGCGTCGCGCCACCTAAGTTACTTCCGCGAGCTGTTTGCAGAGGAGAACGAGCTCTATCGGCGCACGGGAAACGAGACACCTCTGACCGCGCTTTTTGCCGACGAGGTGGAAGACGTGCGCGCCGCGCTCGATTGGGCGATCGGTCGCGATGTGACCGGCGCCGCGGACCTGCTCGCCGGCGGCAGATGGAGCACGACCGCACTCGTTAGCGAAGGCGTTCGCCGCAGTCACGACCTGCTGCGTTTGCTGCCCGAGGACGAGTTCAACTTACAGGCTCGCCTCTGGCTTTCGCTAGCGTGGATGCTCTTTAACGTGAGAAAAACGGAGGCGTCCGAGGCCGCCTCACGGAGCGTGCGGTGTGCGCGCGCGGGCGGAGACGTTTACGGGCTCGCCATGGCGCTTTGCACGCGTTCGCTCCTGGACATTCACGCTTCGAGATTCGATGAGGCCGAATCGGCGGTGCGGGAGGTGAAATCGATAACCCCGTTGCGCGACGCCTTGCTCGATCGGCGCCTGCACGACACAAAGGCGTATTTGCGCCTTCTTCAGGGAGATCTCGATGCGGCCGCCATCGAGTACGAGAAATGTGGTGAGGTACGCCGCGCGTCCGGTGACGCGGACGGCGCCGAGCACAACGCTCTGAATCTCGCCGAGGTCGAAAACGCTCGTGGACGCTCGGCACGCGCGGTTGCGCTCGCGTCACAGGCCGCGGCACATTTCAAGAGCAGCGGTGATGCGCTGACGGTGCTGCACGCGTTATCGAACCTGTGTGGATATCTCGTCGCGCTCGACCGCGTGGCGGATTCGCGCACGGCCGGGCGCGAGGCGCTCGCACTTGGAATGACGCTCGATCGTGACGGGATCGCCGTTACGGCCGCACTGGAGCATCTTGCGCTTGTCTTCGCGCTCGACCTTGATTACGAACGTGCGGCGCAGCTCGCCGCTTACGCGCAAGCGGGATACGAGCGGATTGGTTACGGGCGGGAGCCCACCGAGCGAAAGACGCTCGAACGGATCGAGCGGTCGTTGCAGGAAAACGTCGACAAAGGCGAACTCGGCCGCCTCGCGGCGCTCGGCAAGACGCTTTCCGCCGACGACGCGATCGAACTCGCGCTCCGAAACCCGTGACCGACGCGCCTTCGTCGACGCCCAGGTTCGGGGCGTTGCTGCGCGATCACCGCGTTCGCGCGGGACTCTCCCAGGAGGCCCTCGCCGAGCTCGCCGGGATCAGCGCCAACGCCATCAGCGCGCTCGAGCGCGGCTACCGGCGCACGCCTCAACGCGACACACTCGCGCTTCTGGCCTCGGCGCTCGCGCTCACGATCGTCGAACGAACTGCATTCGAAGCCGCCGCGGTTCGGCCGCAACTTCCGCGCTATCTGCCGGCGGTCAAATCGCCGGACGGCGCATCGAGAGCCGCATTCACGCTGCCACTCTCGTTGGCGACGTTCGTGGGACGCGGGAGAGAGCTCGAAGAGATAACGGCACTTCTGCGCGAGTATCGTTTCGTAACGATCGGCGGAGCCGGGGGCATCGGGAAGACACAGACGGCCCTTCAAGTCGCAACGTCTATAGAGCCGGAGAATCGCGCGCTCGGCTTCGCCGGGCTCGCCCCTATCGCCGACCCGTCGCTCATCGTCGCGACCATCGCCGCCGCCGTCGGAGTGCCGAAGAGTGCCGACGGTTCGACGGTCGATTCGATCGTCGCGCATCTTCGCAGCCTGCCGTTTCTGCTGATCCTCGATAACTGCGAACACGTCATCGACGAAGCAGCCGCGGCCGCGGAGCAGCTCTTGACGCGCGTTCCCGCGTTGCGGATTCTCGCGACGAGTCGAGAGCCGTTGCGAGTTGCCGGCGAACGCGTCTATCGTCTGCCGCCCCTGGAGGTTCCGGAAGTAACGCCCGGCGACAGCTTGCAGGCGGAGAAGGCCGCGACTTATGGTGCCATTGCGCTTTTTGCGGATCGCGCGCGCGCCGTCGACTATCGTTTCGCGCTGACGGACGAGAACGCGCCCCTCGTTGCACGAATCTGCCGGCGCTTAGACGGGATTCCGCTGGCGATCGAGTTAACGGCCGCGCGAGTCAATCTGCTCTCGCTCGAAGCTCTCGCGCACAAACTCGACGATCGGCTGCGGCTCCTGACCGGGGGCGAACGGATGGCGCTTCCACGTCAGCAAACGATGCGCGCGACGATCGATTGGAGCTTCAAACTCCTTTCAACTGCGGAGCAGCGCCTCTTCGCTCGGCTCTCCGTTTTCGCGGCCGGGTGTACGCTCGCCGGCGCGGCGACCGTCTGTGCCAACGACGGCGAGACGGAGTCCAACGTATTCGTGGCGCTTTCGTCGCTGGTCGACAAGTCGCTGGTATCGGCGGAGCTGGAAGGCGATCGACCGCGATATCAGCTCGGCGAATCTTTTCGGGAGTACGCGCGCGAGCGGCTCGCCGAACGCGCAGAGACCCAAGTTATGACGCATCGGCAGGTGCGCCTCGCGCTCGAGCTCGCGAAGGAGCTCGAGTGCGCCTACGAGTCCGAGCCCGACGACCTCTGGCGCGCACTCGTTCCGGACGAGCTCGATAATTGGCGCACGGCTCTGCAATGGACCTTGAGCGAGCGTGGCGACGTCGTGTTGGGGCAACGGCTCGCGGCCGAGCTGCGCGTAGCATGGCAATATTTCACGCCGCTGGAGGGCGCACGATGGCTTACTCTCGCACGGCAACTCGTCGACGCCGAAACGCCTCTTGAGGTCCAAGCGGCGCTCGACTACGCTAGTGCGATTACCGCGTGGTCGGTACGCGACCATAACGCGCATTTATCGTATAGCGAGCGCGCCGTCGCGCAATATCGAGCGCTTGGCGACGAGCTCGGCACTGCTCGAGCGCAAAGCATACTCGCGCATGCACTTACCTCGCTCGGTCGTCCCGCCGAGGCGTTACCGCTTTTGCAAGAGGCGCTGGCCGCGGCGCGCTCGACTGGGACCTCACGGCTGATTGCCTACGTCGTCCGGGGGTTGGGGTGGAACAGCTGCATCAACGGCGGCGACATCGTTGCGGCACGCGCATATTACTCGGAAGCAGTCGATATCTACGAGTCGCTGGGAGCAAATCTCAACGCGGCCTTTACGCTCAACGATTTGAGCGAATGCGAGGCGGTAGCCGGTAACGTCGAGCTGGCGCTGACCTATGCGAGCAAAGCAGTGTCAACATTACAGACGTTCGACGAAATGCCGCTCGTCGCGCAGGCGTTAGACAACATTGCGCTCTACCTCATCCTGCTGGATCGCTTCGACGAAGCGGAACGCTGCGCCCGCGAAGCACTCGCCCTGGCGCTCGAGTATCATCGCGAGAGCGGACATCTAAACGTTCTCGCCGCGCAGGCGTTGCAGCACCTCGCCGCAACCGCCGCTTTGCGGGACGGCTCTCGCGCCGATCCGGCCTCGACGAGCGTGCGCGCCGCGCGAATCTTAGGATTTGTCGACGCGCGTCTTTCGGCGATGGGCGCAACCCGGCTGAACAATCAAGAGCGGCGCGAGTACGATCGGGTATTAGCCGCGCTGCAGACCGTTCTTGGAGCCGCCGGGCTAACGATCGGGCTGGCGGAGGGTGCGGCGATGAGCGAGTCGGAGGCAATCGCGCAGGCAACAGGCGCACGCTGAATCGCTGCTGAATCGGCGCAGCACAGGAGGAGTTTTTATGGTCCGTTTAGCGCTTTTTGCTTTCGTCGTCGCCTTTACGGCAAAGGTCGCATGCACCGCTGCATTCGCGGGAGAGCCGATGCTGCCGCCGCAGCCGAAGGTTCGTCCTGCCGGTATTCCGGCAAGTGCCGTGTTGGTCTCGCCGTGCATTGCGACGATGGGAGAACACTGGGCGGACGTGAAAATGCTGCCGCTGGGTCCGATTTATGGCGTTTGGCAGGGCAAGCCGGTATTTACCGAGATCATGGTGACCGTAACGCAGCTGCAAAAGGGATTCAGCTACGCGAACGTCCGCGCGCTGCCAGGGTACACAATCGATCACGTCGATCTCAAGTACGAGCCACACGGACATCCCGGCCTTCCGGCTCCTCACTACGACCTGCACGCATACTACGTCTCGCCGGCCGTGCAGGCAACCATCTGTCCGAACGGAATTCCGGACCCCGCGCTCAAAGCGCAGAACCAATAGGATCGATTCTCCAAGGAAGCAATGTACGCACCGCACACCAACCAAGACGTCGAGGCGATGCTCGAAACGATCGGCGCCGAATCGCTCGACGACCTCCTTCGCGTTCCCGACGCAATTTCGCTCAAAACAGAGCTCGACGTCGTCCCGGCTTTGCCGGAGTATTTAATACAACGGCGCTTCGACCAGTTCGCGCAGGCGAACGCGGGCGTCGGATATCGGTCGTTTCTCGGAGCCGGCGCGTATCGCCACTACGCTCCGCCGGCGATCGCGGCGCTCGCAATGCGCGGGGAGTTCCTGACCGCATACACACCATATCAAGCCGAAGTCTCACAAGGTTACTTGCAGGCAATCTACGAGTGGCAGACTTACGTGGCGCTGCTCACCGGCATGGATATCGCGAATGCTTCGGTCTACGACGGAGCGACTGCCCTGGCGGAGGCGGCGATCATGGCGCTTGGCGCGACCGGAAGGCAGAAGATCCTCGTCTCCCGCGCGGTGCATCCGAACTATCGCGGCGTGCTTCGCACGTACTGCGACGGACTCGATGTCGCCGTCGATGAAGTTCCTTTTGGCGACGACGGTACGACCGACGACCGTGCACTGACCGAGGCGGTCGCGACCGCTGAGTATGCTGCGGTCGCGCTGCAGTCGCCGAACTTCTTCGGCAACGTCGATACTCCGCGAGACGAGGCGCAAGCGGCGATAGGTGCGAGCGGTACGATTCCGATCGCCGTCGTCGCCGAAGCGCTCTCGCTGGCGGCGCTAGCACCTCCGGCGGCGTGGGGCGCACAGATCGTCGCAGGCGAGGCCCAGAGCTTCGGTGTCGCGCTTGCATATGGCGGCCCGTACGCCGGATTCGTGGCATCGACGCAAGAGCATATGCGCCGCATCCCTGGGCGTCTCGTCGGACGAACGGTCGACAACTCGGGACGAACGGCTTACGTGCTCACGCTGCAGGCGCGCGAGCAGCACATCCGCCGCGAACGCGCGACCTCGAATATCTGCACCAATCAGGCCCACTGCGCGCTGATCGCGACCATCTATCTTGCACTGATGGGGAAGACCGGACTGCGTGACGCCGCTGCACTGAATTTAGCGCGCGCGCGCGAGCTCGCCAGTGCCGTAGCCAGCGTGCCGGGTATACGGATCAAACACACGGCACCATTCTTTAACGAGTTCGTCGCCGATGTCGGACGTCCGGCGGAGGAAGTGCTGGCGGGGCTGCGCGAGCGTAATATTCTCGGCGGCGTCGGCTTAGGCCGATTCTATCCGGAGCTGAGCACCTGCATCTTGATGACGGCGACCGAGCTCACGACGACGGGCGACGTCAAGGCGCTCGCGAATGCGCTCGAGGAGGTTCTCCATGTCCCCGCGACCGTCTAACGGCATCGCGGAGATTCCGCCGATCTTCGAATCGGGTCGCGACGGCCGCGCGAATCGATATCTCGAGGAGGGAAAGCCGCTCGAAAGCTTCTTGCCCCGATCGGTTTTGCGGGACGAGCTTCCGCTTCCCGACAACAGCGAGCTCGACGTCGTCCGCCATTTTACGAGGCTCTCGCGGCGAACCTTTGGCATCGACCTCGGCTTCTATCCGCTCGGATCGTGCACGATGAAATATAATCCTCGCGTTAACGATGCGATCGTTGCGCGGCGCGAGTTCGCGGAGCTTCATCCGTTTACGCCCGACGAGCTCGCCCAAGGCGCGCTCACCGTGATGTACGAGCTCGAGCGGTCGCTGAGCTCGCTCTTCGGAATGGCGGCGTTCTCGTTGAACCCTTCCGCGGGTGCGCATGCGGAGCTGGGCGCACTGCTCATTGCGAAGAAATACTTCAGAGAGCGCGGCGAGACCAATCGCGACCGCGTGATCGTTCCCGACACGGCGCACGGCACGAATCCGGCTTCCGCCGCGATGTGCGGTTTCAAAGTCGTTTCGTTGCCAAGCAACGATCGCGGCCGTGTAAGCGTCGGAGAGATTCGGAAGGTGCTCGGCGGCGATACGGCCGTCTGTATGATGACCAACCCAAACACGCTCGGTCTCTTCGAGGATGAAATCGCGCAGATCGCGGCGGCCGTGCATGAAGCCGGCGCCGTCATGTATTACGACGGCGCCAACGCCAACGCGATCATGGGATACACACGCCCCGGCGACATGGGCTTCGATCTCATGCATCTGAACACGCACAAGACCTTTACGATACCGCACGGCGGCGGCGGCGCGGGTCACGGGCCGCTGGGCGTTGCTTCCCATCTCGTCGAGTATCTGCCGTCGCCGGTGGTCGTCCGCGACGCGGCGGGATTGCGGCTCGACTTCGATCGCCCTAAGTCGATCGGTCCGATGCGATCGTTCTGGTCGAACTTCGCGCATGCCGCGCGCGCGCTCGCCTATCTCTACGCGAACGGCGCCGGCGGGCTCAAGCGCGTCTCGCAGCTCGCGGTGCTCAATGCCAACTACCTTCGCGTCAAAGTCGCCGAGTTTTTGGAAACGCCGTATCCTGAAAACTGCCGCCACGAGTTCGTCGCGTCGGCGCAGCGGCTGAAGAAAGAACACGGCGTGCGGGCGCTCGACCTCGCGAAGGCGCTGCTCGACTACGGCTACATGGCGCCGACGATATACTTTCCTTTGATCGTTCCAGAGTGCCTGATGATCGAGCCGACCGAGACGGAGTCGAAGGAGACGCTCGACGCTTTTGTCGAGGTGCTGCGCGCGATCGTCGAACGGGCGCAGACCGATCCGCAAGCCCTCTTTGAAGCTCCCGAGACGACCCCGGTGGGACGCGTCGACGAGACGCGGGCGGCGCGTCAGCCCGACCTCCGCTGGAAAAACTGACCTAGCCCCGAGTCCGGCTCCCAACACGCCCGGATCCCGACCGGCTGAGTGCCGGGAGGAGTATTGGCAATTTTTCCAAAGTTGACTAAAGTTATTAACTATAGTCATCTCTACTTGAGGAGGTGCCGGGTGTATCGACTCGTCCCAGATTTTCGTTTTCGCGGACCCCTCGACCGGAGTGCCTCGGAGATCGAGGCGCTCTTTGCGGGGAGCGCCGGGAGCTGGCCAAGGTCGCGCGACCTTTCGTCGCGAGCCGGCGATTACACGCGAACCCGCGTGTATGTGGATTCGCGGTTCGAGATCGTCTTGCTCAACTGGGCTGAGGGGGCCGTTTCGCCGATTCACGATCACGGCGGCCAGCACTGCTGGATGTACGTACTCGAGGGCGCGATCGACGTTGCGGACTACGCGCGTCTCGACGCAGGCGAAGTGCCGGGTTACGCGCACGTGGAGCCCACGGGATCGTGCCGCCTCGGGGTGGGCGAGATCGATCTCCGCTCGGGCCCGTACGACCTGCATCGCGTGAGCGCCGCCGGAAGCGCGCCGGCGGTCTCGCTTCATGTCTACGCCGCCCCGCTGCGCCAATATTTGGTGTACGACGAGAATGCGCGCCGTTGTCAGGCGGCTTTTGGGAGATACGACGCCATTCTTTCCGGCGATCTCAAGGTGGCCGGCTAATGATCGAGATCGACGTCGTCATAGTCGGGGGCGGTTTCAGCGGGTGCGCGGTCGCCGCGAATCTCGCTCGCGCCGCATCGCAGATCTCTTCGCTCGCCCTCTTCGAACCGGACGAACTGGGGCGCGGCGCGGCGTACGGCACGCGCCATCGCGAGCATCTTCTCAACACGCGCGCTTCGCAGATGAGTCTTTATCCCGACGACCCCGATCATTTCGTACGTTGGTTGGGGTCGCGCGGCGGTCCCGATGATTTTGTGCCGCGGCAGCTCTACGGTGAGTACGTAGGTGAAATCGCTCGACGGGTTTTCGAGCGTCCGCGTTTCGGGCAGGTTCGCGCGCGAGTCACGAGCGTGCGCCGTTGGGCGGGCGGTGGTTTCATCGTTGAGTCGACGTCGGGAGCATGCTTCGGCGCGCGCAACGTCGTGCTGGCCTCCGGACATCTACCGCCGGGCGACGACTTTCTGCCGCTCGAAGTACTGCTTCATCCAGGTTACGTTAGCGATCCTTGGCGCTTCGATTATCGTGCCGTTGCGGGCGACGTCTTCGTAATCGGCGCGGGTCTTACCGCGATGGACGTCCTGGTCGGATTGAAGGCGAGTGGGCATCGCGGGATGGTGCACGTTCTCTCCCGGAACGGCCGCTTTCCGAACGTACACGCACAAGTCGCGCCGTACGACGTGATCCCTGCACTTGACACGAGCGGCACTGCGGCATTGCTGCACAGCTTGCGCCGGCACGTCGACGAGGCGGCGCAGCGTGGCTTCGACTGGCGTGCCGTGCTCGACGCGCTGCGCTCAGAGGCAGACGCCATCTGGCGCCGGCTTTCACCGGTAGAACAGAGCCGCTTCGAGCGTCATCTTCGCAGCTACTGGGAGCGTCATCGCCATCGTGCTCCGCAACGGGTCGACGCAGTGCGCGAAGAGTACGCGCGGGCCGGGCGGCTACGTCACCACGCCGGCAAGCTGACGCGGATGAAAGACGGCGAGGCCACCATCGTATTGCGTGGAGATTCGGGCCGCGTAACCGTGCGGCCTGATTGGATCGTCAATTGTTCGGGATTCCGTCAGGCGGCCCGGATGTCACGCGATCCGTTGCTGGGCTCGATGCTCGCCGACGGACTTGTTTCGCGCGACCAAGGGGGCCGCGGGTTGCGCGCTACGCCGGATCTGCGGGCGATCGATCAGGACGGCAACCGCGTACCCGGCCTGTTCGTCGTCGGGCCGCCGGCAAGGGGTTCTCGATTCGAAGCGACGGCGGTACCGGAACTGCGCGTGATGGCCGATTTGGCGGCGCACGATATTATCCAGCGGCTGCGTCGAGAAGCCGCGCTTCTGGGAGCTTAATGACAAGGAACCCCAAAGCTCGCGTGGTCAAGCAAGCAAGCGTTGAAGCCGATACTTTCGGCAGCCCTTCTTGGGGGTGGGCGATATAATGGAGGTAATCAGGGGGCTCGCAAGTGCCCCCTTCCCCGTCCCCCAAGTGGAGCGTCATGCGAATCAAGTACGAGGTTTCGGCGGGCGGATTGCTGCTGCGCCGCCGGGGTCCGACCTACGATGCGCTACTCATCGGCCGCGGCGTCCCGCCGCGCGTCTGGACGCTGCCGAAGGGACACGTGGAGGCTCGGGAGTCGACCGAGCAGGCAGCGCTCCGCGAGGTGCACGAGGAGACCGGCTGCTGGGCTGAGATCATCACGCGCCTCAACGAGATCTCCTATTGGTTCTACGTCGGCAAGGCGAAGCACAAGAAGGCCGTCACCTTCTTTCTGATGCGGTATCTCTCGGGTGACCCGGCCAATCACGATCACGAAGTCGACGATGCGGCTTGGTTCGATCTCGCTCAGGCGCGCAAGACCCTCAAATACGTCAATGAGAAGCGCCTCGTTGACCTCGCGCTCGAGTTTCTCTCGGAGCATCCCGAGGCGTTCGGCGAGCCCGAGATCGTCGCTCGTACCGCCGAGCCCGTCTCCTCCTGAGTACCGAAGCGCCGACGACTGCCGACTCGCACGCGTTTTGCGTGCGCCTCGACGCCTTCGACGGACCACTCGACCTTTTGCTCGGGTTGATCAAGGAGCAGCAACTCGACATCGCGACCGTTCCGCTAGCGAGCGTCGCCGAGCAGTATTTGGAGTACGTCCGGGCGATGCAGGCGCGCGACGTCGAAATCGCCGCAGAGTACTTGGTGATCGCTGCGACGCTCCTCTTTCTGAAATCGAAGGCTCTCTTGCCGCCGATTCCGCAGGAACTGCTCGACGAAGAGAGCGAGACGCCCGAGGAAGTCGAGGAGCGCTTACGCCGGCGCCTCATCGCCTACTCGAAATACCGCGAACTCGGCGAGGAGCTTCGCGAGCACCAGAACGAGGCAAGTTCGTTCTTCTACCGCGAACCCGGGGATCCGGCCGGCGAGATCTTGCAGCGCTATGACATCAATCCGGAGAAATTGAAGCGGGCATTCGTCGCGATGCTCGCGCAGGCGCGTCCCGAGAAGCGTTCGATCGCGCGGGAGCGCGTCTCGCTGATTGCGACGATGGACTACATCGTGAAGCGCGTCAAAGATTCCGGCGAGGCATATTTCTCGCACCTGTGCCGCGAGCTCGGGATGACGCGCGACGTAATCGTCGTAACGTTTCTAGCTATTCTCGAACTCGTCCGCCGGCGCCGGATCGGTTTCGAGCAGCCGGAGGCCTTCGACGACATTCGGCTCTTCCCGGCTCCTAAGGTGACGGCATGAGCGATCTCGACGAAGCGATTCTGCGACTGCAGCGGCCGGTTGAGGCGCTCCTCTTCGTCGCGAGCGAGGCGCTCTCGATCGCGCAACTCGCCAAGGCTCTGCACGCCGAAGAGCGCGAGATCGCGTCCGTTCTGCAGCACGTCGAGGCGGAGTACAGCGAGCGCGGCATCGTTCTGCGCGAGGTTGCCGGCGGCTATCGCTTCGCAACCTCACCGCTTGCGCGCGACGTGGTCGAAGCTTACCTGTTGCCGCCGAAGAACTCGCTCTCGACGCCCGCGCTGGAGGCGCTCGCGATCGTCGCGCATCTGCAGCCGGTAACGCGCAGTGAGATCGAAGCGATTCGCGGTGTGAACTCCGACAGCGTGGTCAGCACGTTGCTCGATCGGGGACTCATTGACGAGGCTGGGCGAAAGGACGTCGTGGGAAGGCCGATGCGCTACAAAACGACCCCGTTTTTCTTGGAGTCGTGTTG
>DATASC010000124.1:0-22600 GCA_036269355.1 Candidatus Cybelea sp.
CGCAAAGAGAAGGGCGAGACACCTCCATCGCGGAGCCCGTGTTTCGTCTTTTTGGTGTGCCCTAAAGCCCATTGCAACGTATTTTTCGATCGATTCATTAGCAGAGCATCAGCAGAGAAAGAGAGTTAATGGCGAAGACGACAGCTCCGAAGTCCGCACCGAAGAGTTCACCGGAGGCTGTCCCGAGCTCGCCGAGGGCTACCAAAGGAAGAGCGAAGCGCCCCACCGCCGCCTCACTAAAGATGAGCGTCGGCAACGGTGCGTCGACCGTTATGCCCTCGACCTTTCCGATGCCGACGGGGGCCTTCACCGTCGAGCAGCGGCCCGAGCCGGGCCCCAAGCGCGAACGCTACACGTTCGCGAAGATTCCGCACGTTCTCGAAGTCCCCAACCTCATCGAGCTGCAGAAGGCCAGCTTCGACTGGTTCAAGACCGAGGGTCTCGCCGAAGCGTTCGCCTCGATTTCGCCGATCAAAGATTTTACCGGGAACCTTATCCTGGAGTTCGGCGAGCACTCGCTGGGAGAGCCCAAGTACTCGATTGAGGAGTGCCGCGAACGCGACATGACCTACAGCGCGCCGCTGCGCGTTCGCGTCCGTTTGATCACCGCGGAGTCGGGCGAAATCAAGGGTATCCACGATCAGGAGATCTTCATGGGCGATTTCCCGCTCATGACGGACAAAGGCACGTTCATGATCAACGGCGCCGAGCGCGTCATCGTGAGCCAGCTCGTGCGCTCCCCGGGCGTATACTACAGCCAGGACGTCGATACTAATGCGCGTCCGACCTATAACGCGACGATCATCCCGAATCGCGGCGCATGGATCGAGTTCGAAACCGACAACGGCACCAAGAACGACGAGACCGAAGGCACGATCGGCGTTCGCATCGACAAAAACCGCAAGATCTACGTCTCCACCTTCATTCGTGCGCTCACCCGGCCGGCGCTCGGCTACAATTGGGAGAGCGACGAGTCGATCGTGGCGCTCTTTGCCGATCTGCCCGCCCAGGGCCAGGCAATTATTCGCAACTCGATCGAGAAAGATCGCGACATCAAGACGCGCGAAGACGCGCTTAAGGAAATCTACAAGAAGCTGCGCCCCGGCGAGCCTGAGAACGCCGAGAACGCCGAAAAGCTTATCGAGTCGCTCTTCTTCGATGACAAGCGCTACGATTTGGCCGGCGTGGGCCGTTACAAGCTCAGCAGCAAGTTTCAGTATCGCATTCAGAATCCCGACCCCGAGCAGCGGGTCGAGCAGCCGCACCTCGCCATCAACGAGTACGCCGATGCCGGGCTGACCGAGCCGAAGGCTATCGTTACCGCGCGCGAGGACGGCGAAGTGCTCGAAATCTCCGACGTCTTCGACAAGGAGAAGCCCGAGGCGTCCGAGTGCGTCGTGAAGATTCGCTACAAAGACGGCGAAACGGTCACCTACGATCTCTACGCCGAGCTCGGTATTCGCAAGGTGCTCGGCGTGCGCCCACGCGTCGCGCCCGGCATCGTCCGCGGACAGAGCGTGAAGAAAGGCGACACGATCGGCGACGGCGCGCGCTGTCTTATGCGCGAGGACATGATCGCAGTGATCCGGCGGCTGATTCGCGTCGCCGTCGGCATGGTTGCCAAGGACGACATCGACCATCTCGGCAACCGGCGCGTTCGCTCGGTCGGCGAGCTTCTGCAGAACCAGTTCCGCGTCGGCCTGCTCCGCCTCGAGCGCGTCGTGCGCGAACGCATGACGGTTCAAGACATCGAGACGGTAACGCCGCAGGCGCTGATCAACATCCGTCCCGTCGTCGCGGCGATCAAAGAGTTCTTCGGCTCCTCGCAGCTCTCGCAGTTCATGGACCAGACGAACTCGCTGGCCGAGCTCACGCACAAGCGCCGCCTCTCCGCACTCGGCCCAGGCGGCCTCTCGCGCGAGCGCGCGGGCTTCGAAGTCCGCGACGTCCATCACTCGCACTACGGACGAATCTGTCCGATCGAGACCCCGGAAGGCCCGAACATCGGTTTGATCGGCTCACTCGCGACCTACGCGCGGGTGAACAAGTTCGGCTTCATCGAGACGCCCTACCGGGTCGTGCGCGAGAGCGTCGTGTCCGACGAGATCAAGTATCTCACGGCAGATAAAGAAGACGAGTACATCATCGCCCAGGCGAACACACCCGTGGATTCCGACTCGGGCCGTATCACGACCGACTCGGTCGTGTCGCGCTACGCCGAAGAGTATATCGAGGAGCCCGCGGCGCGCGTCCAACTGATGGACGTTTCGCCCAAGCAGATCGTCTCGGTAGCCACCGCGCTCATCCCGTTTCTGGAACACGACGATGCGAATCGCGCCCTCATGGGCGCGAACATGCAGCGTCAGGCCGTGCCGCTGCTCCGTCCTTCGGCGCCGATCGTCGGCACCGGCATGGAGTACCGCGCGGCCAAGGACTCGGGCAGCCTGATCGTTGCCGAGGAGGCCGGAACGGTCACCTCCGTCGACGCGAAGGGCATCGTGGTGCGCAATCAGGAAGGCATCGAGCGTACTTACGAGCTGCTCAAGTTCGTGCGCAGCAACGCAGGCACGTGCATCAACCAGCGCCCAATCGTCGGCGTCGGCGACGAGGTAGTCGCCGGACAGGTGATTGTGGACGGCCCATCTTCGGATCAGGGCGAGCTCGCCCTTGGGCAGAACGTGCTCGTGGCCTTCATGCCGTGGGAAGGCTACAACTACGAAGACGCGATCCTCATAAGCGAGCGAATGGTCAAGGAAGATCGCTTCACTTCGATTCACATCGAAGAGTACGAATGCGAAGCCCGCGACACCAAACTCGGGCCCGAAGAGATCACCCGCGACATCCCCAACGTCGGCGAGGACGCGCTCAAGGATCTCGACGAGCGCGGTATCATTCGCATCGGCGCCGAGGTCCGTCCCGAGGACATACTCGTCGGTAAGGTAACGCCGAAGGGCGAGACCGAGCTGACGGCCGAGGAGCGCCTGCTCCGCGCGATCTTCGGCGAGAAGTCGCGCGAAGTTCGCGATACGAGCCTCAAAGTGCCGCACGGCGAGAAGGGCAAGATCATCGACGTCAAGGTCTTCTCGCGCGAGAACGGCGACGAGCTCTCTCCGGGCGTCAACCACCTCGTGCGCGTCTACGTCGCGCAGAAGCGCAAGATTCTGCAAGGCGACAAGATGGCGGGGCGTCACGGCAACAAGGGCGTGATCGCGAAGGTGCTGCCGGAAGAGGACATGCCGTACCTCGAAGACGGCACGCCCGTCGACATCGTCCTCAATCCGCTCGGCGTACCGTCGCGCATGAATCTCGGACAAATCATGGAAACGCACCTTGGCTGGGCCGCGCGCATGCTCGGCATGAGCGTGGCAACTCCGGTCTTCGACGGCGCGCATGCCGAGGACATCGCGGAATGGCTGCAAGACGCAGGCCTGCCGGCCGACGGCAAAACGTGGCTGCGTGACGGCCGCAGCGGCGAGCGCTTCTCGCGTCCGATTACGGTCGGCATGATCTATATGCTTAAGCTCGCGCATCTCGTCGACGATAAGATCCACGCGCGTTCGACGGGTCCATACTCGATGATCACGCAACAACCGCTCGGCGGAAAGGCCCAGTTCGGCGGCCAGCGCTTCGGCGAGATGTAAGTCTGGGCGCTCGAAGCGTACGGTGCCGCCTACACCCTTCAAGAGCTCCTTACGGTCAAGTCCGACGACGTCGTCGGCCGGGTCAAAACGTACGAGGCGATCGTGAAGGGCGAGAACGTCATGGAACCAGGCGTTCCGGAGTCGTTCAAGGTTCTGATCAAGGAACTGCAGTCGCTCGCGCTCGACGTCAAGGTGCTCACCGAGAATCGTGAAGAGGTCGAGATCAAGACGCCCGAAGACGACATGGGTGAATCGGAGCGTCGCGAGTACGGCTTACTCATGGGCGACGAGCAGACCGTGGTATCGCAGACGTCGGTTGCAACTCGCGAAGCCGTCTCCGAAACCGAAACCGAGCCCCCGCCCGAGGAAGAGGAGGAAGAGGAAATCGACGACAGCAAGCCGCTCGACGCGGTTGCCGTCATAACGCCTCCCCCTGCCGCGCCGCGTTCGGCCGAGATCGAGCCCGAGGAGATCTTCGAAGAAGAAGAGCCCGCTGAAGAGGAGATCGAGGGTCCGCAAGGCTACGAACTCGAGGAAGAGGATGACGAGTCGACGTACGAGGACGAAAAGCCGGCGTACGAAGGCGAGGACGAAGAGACACCGTTCGTCGAGAGCGGAAATCAAGAAGAAGAGTTCTAGAAAAGAAAGAGGCCCGGAAACGGGCCTCTTTTAGTTTGGCGAGCGTTGCGCGATTATTGCTTGGTGCAGACGCCCGTCACCGCGACGCGGCGCCCGGACTTCGTTTCGGTAAACGACGATGAGCTAGTTACCTTCGTGTTACTGACTTTGGTCAGGACGTTGTCGGTCTGACTCGCGATATCGGGTCCGGCCATGAACGCAACGTCGTGCCACGACATCGTGTTACCGTGCCATCCGCTCGAGAACGCCAGCCCATAGCCGTTTTGCGGTCCGACCGTCACGTCCACCCACCGATGCGTATCGGCATCGTAGGTAAACTTATCCATATTGGTGAGACTCGCGCTTATCCACTTCGTCTTAGTGGTCGTCGAGGTCTCATTGATCCACCAGCCGCTGGGATCCATCGTGTAGGTAGAAGTCGTCATATACGCACTCGGCCGGCGAGCGCTCTTGGTGCTGCACGTCCAGGTCCCGATTAAGAAGCTCATCGCGGAGAAGTTCGGTTTCGCAGGTGCCGGGATCGGAGTGCTTTCCACCTGAGCGAGGGCAAATGCCGGAATCGCAGCGACCGAGAGAACGGCGGCCGCGACCAGGGCACGCGGAATTTGCATTGCGTCTCCTTATAATAGGGAAAGCGAGAAGGCCCCGACTTGGCGGATTCCGCTAGGCGCGCCTGCTTGAGGCTTAAGGCGGTGCGGACTTTGGTGCAGGGTAGAGCCCCCTTGCCGCAGTAGTTCGCTCGGCTGCTCTTTGTTGGAGGTCGAACCCATGTGGAGAGAATCGGCGCGGCTTACGCTGCGATCCTCGTCGCATTAAGCGCCTGCGCGCAACCGGGGGCGTCTTCCTACGCTCTTCCGAGCGCCGCGTCCAGCGTTCAGACCACCGCAGACGGCCGCATGCGCCCCGGCCGCATCCATATCGAGCCCTTCGCGATTGCGTTCCGGAGCTGGAAGAGTCCGGCTCAGATCGTTCGCGTCTGGCAGGCCGGCTTCCAAGGCGGCTACGGCGTGTCGTCCAACTGCACGGGCATATCGGTCGGAGCGGTACGATACACGCGCCATCATGAATCGCTCTGGAGCGTCGCTCCCGACGGGCGCAGCATTCGCAACAACAGGCGGCCCCATCGCGAATCGTGCGAAATTCAGTTCACGGGCGGCTGGGGAGAGAAGGGTCGCGACTACCTGCACGTTCAGGTCGTCCGCTAAACATCAGCTAATCACGGAGGGTCTATGAGCGGGCTTCCAAGGATCGGCATCGTCGGTACCGGGAGGATGGGCGCGAATATCGCGAAGCGCCTTCATGACGTCGGCTATCCGGTGACGGCGCTCTACGATGCGAACCCCGATGCCGCGGCGCAGACCGCGGCCGAGACCGGCGGCGAGGTCGCAACGTCGCTCGCCGGCGTGACTCGGTCTGCCGATGTCGTGCTGACCGTCGTCACCGATGACGCGGCGATGTATCGCATCTTCGCGGCCTCCGGCGACTCGCTGCTGGCAGATGCACGTGGAAAGATCTTCATCAACTGCGCCACCGTTTCGCCGAAGGTGCACGTCGACGTCGAGCGCCTCGCGCAAGAGCGCGGCGCGGACTCGCTGGAGGCGTGCATGGCCAGCTCCATCCCGCAGGCACGAAACGGCTCGCTCTATTTGATGATCGGCGGCGAAAAGGAAGCGTTCGAGCGCATCAAGCCGATGCTCGAACAAATGAGTGCATCGTTGAAATATATCGGCGCCGCCGGCAAGGCAGCACAGGTTAAAGCGCTCGTAAACATGGTGATGAACATCAACACCGCCGGGCTCGCCGAAGGCCTTGGGCTCGGTGACGCGCTCGGTCTCGACCTCAACGTGCTGCGCGAGGTCTTTTCGCAGACGGGCGCCAATTCGCGCGTCCTCGAAACGGACGGCGCCGATATGCAGAACCGCGAACACGACGTATACTTTTCTGCGGCCCACGCCGCGAAAGACTCCGGGATCGCGCTCGGGCTCGCGAAGGAGGCCGGACTTACACTACCGCTCGCTCAAGCGACGTTCGATCAGTATCAGAAAATGAAGGAGCTCGGGCTCGGCGAGCTCGACAAGTCCGGCGTATCGGAACTCACCTTTACATCGCGCCACGGCTTAAAATAGGAGACGTTCATGCCTGAACATCATAAGGTTGTACCGCTGGTCAGCTCCGGAACGGCCGGCCCGCTCGGGGCCATCCACCTACCGCGTCTTTGGTTAAAACTCTCGCTCGCCGCGGTCGACGCGTTGCCCGAAGGATACGATGAGTGTGGCGCGGGGTTCGACGGGATGACTTTAAGCGCACTCGGTCTCGACCGTCAAAAGACGATCGACTTCGTCCGCAACAATCACCCGACGTACATGGAGTTCGAGCACTGGGTCGTCGCCAACGGCAAGACCGACAAGGCGACGGTTGACGCGCACAACGCCGCGATCCGCGGCTACAATCACGCCGACGAGCTCGGACAGAGAATGCGCAAGTCGTCGAAGATCGACGATGGCTCGGTAAGAGACGCCGTCAGTCTCAACACGATCGAAGATCTCGACGAAATCCACCAGCAGATCAGTCGCAAATAGCCCGCCCAACGGTGAGGCGAGCGCCGCTTGCGTTCGCCTCCGAAGCCGGGTAGCGCCGGTCTAATCACCTTGTAATCGCGCGTTCACGTTTAACGCACCGTTCGCGCTGCGTATCTTCCGACAATTAACACAAGACCGCAATAGGGCGGTCGACTACTTCAAGGAAGGTACAATGCGCAAAGTACTCATTACCCTAGCGATTCTGCTCGTTGTCGGCCTTCAGGCTGCACGAGCCGACGTCAACCCCAACGCCGCTCCCGCGGACGAATACTTCGGCCCCTATCAACAGAGCGTGTTGGAAATTCGTAATCGGTTGAACGATTACGACCGCCTTGACGGCGGTACGATGCTCGATCCATCGGTCGGAGCATATCTCGATCATCTTCAGCTGGCCATCCGCGACTGGCAGCACAAGTATCCTCGCGATCCGTGGATGGCACCGATACTCGGGCACCTAATGCGCGAATATTGGCGGTGCGGACAAGCCTCGAGTGCGACGGGCATGGCCGCGCTCGCGTTCATGCGCGCAAACTACCCCGACAGCCCAGTCACCCAGCGCACCGTCGCGATGATCTACGGCTCGAATAGAGGCCTCGATGAGATCGCTCGGGACGAATCGGTACCGCAACCGCCGCCCGCGCCGGTTAGCGTCGCCCCGATACGGACCGACGTGCCGGCAGAAGCCTCGCTACCGTCGTACGCACAGATCCCCGCGTACGGCTCCGCCTCGTACGGTGCGACGAACGGGTACGCGACGATCCCCTCGTACGCAACGCCGACGCAAGACGGGCCGGTTACGGACATCGCCGCTTCCGATCAGGCGGCGCCGCAGGCCTCCTCGCCGGTATCGGACGTCGCGCCAAGCGCTCCCGACGCATCGAACGCCGACGTGAGCAACCCCGACGACGACGCGCCGACGCCTCCGCCGGCTCGATAAGCGCCGCGTCGCGCGAGAAGCAGAGCGCCCGAGACATCGGGCGCTCTTTCTTCTATGTGGTATTATGCTACGGCAATGACGGCCAAGAGCACGTTTATCGATCCCGCGATTCAAGAGTACATAGCCGCGACGGTGGTACGCGAGCATCCGGTGCTACGCGAGCTGCGCCAAGAGACGGAGCGCCATCCGCGCGCGCGCATGGCGATCGGCCCCGAACAAGGGCAGTTGATGCAGCTCCTCGCACATGCGATCGGCGCGCGCCGGTACCTCGAGATCGGCGTCTTTACCGGATACAGCTCTCTCGCAATGGCGCTCGCGCTTCCCGCCGACGGCTACGTCCTCGCCTGCGACGTCAGCGAGGAGTACACGGATATCGCTCGGCGCCATTGGCAAGCGGCGGGCGTCGCGAACAAGATCGACCTCCGCATCGCGCCGGCGCTGGAAACGCTCGCGCGAGTGCGCACGGAGGGCGTGCCGCCGTTCGATCTCGCCTTCATCGACGCCGACAAGGCGAACGTCGACGCGTATTATGAAAGCGCACTCGGGCTCATCAGGCCGGGCGGTTTGATCCTAGTCGACAACGTGCTCTGGGACGGCGCGGTTCTCGACGAGGCCACCGAGGATCCCGATACGCGAGCGCTGCGCTCGCTCAACGCTAAGGCAGGGCGCGACGAACGTGTAGACGCCGCGCTCGTGCCGATCTGCGACGGATTGCTGATCGCGCGAAAGCGGGGCTAACTCTTCGGGGGGCGGAGGTCGTTGAAGCGCGCCCAGGCCCCGCGCCCGATGGGCGCGACCGGCGCGGCGAGACCGGGTGTCGCGACCTCGGTGTCGCCGTTTACGTCAAAGCAGATGCGGCGGTGCGGATAATCGACCGCCATGGCTTGAACCGAAGAAAGATTCGTCTCGATGATCCCGTTATAACCGTCGGGGCGCTGCGGCTCCGTGCAGATCGGCATCGAGCTCGTGGGCGCGCCCGCAGCGTACCGGATGCTGGCGACGGCGCCGCAGGCAAATCCCTGGCGAATCGCCGACGGCATAGTTTCGTAGCTCGCATCGGCGACGAGCGGGCGCCGTAGCTGCGTGCGCACGCCCTCCCAGAGCGCCCCGCCGCCCGCCATACCGGAGTCGAGGACGATGTGGCTCACCAACGTGTCGTTAATTTCGATGCTCGCGAGCGGCACGTGTGGCGTCAGATCGACCGGAAGACAGTGCATCCGAGCGATGCGCCCGCCGGATGGATAGAGCGTGACCTGCCTGTGGGCTCGATCGATGAGTGTGGGAAAGTGCGCGAAGAAGTCGTAACCGCAGAGAGCGTTATCGCTACTGACGTTCGGGGAGATGAGCGCCGGCACGCCGTGAAGTGCGTACTGCGCTACTTCGAGACGGGGTATCTCGGTCTGCCGGTCCACATAGGTGCGTCCGTCCGGCGCGAGTTCGAACGTACCGGCTTTTCCCGAGAGATGCGCCTGCTGGGCGATCCATGACGAAACGATAACTGCCGACGTTCCCGTGTCGAGCACGCACGTCGCCCGAACGCCGTCGATCGAAACGGGGATGGTCGTTCGGGTGGAGTTTTCGCCGCTTGCGATGACGACCGGTCCCGCGGCTGCGGCGCGGCGCGCGTCCCCAGCCATGGCGGCGATCCCTGCGCCGGCACATAGGGTCGATACGAGTACGCGCAACGCTAACGATCTCATCACCGGTCGAGCGTAGCGTAGCACAGCGGGCGGGATTCGTCTGCCGCTCTCATCAAAGTGTAACGCGTGAAACCTTGCCGCGCTTGGAGAGGATGATGCGCGTCATTTGCGTGGGCGGCGGCCCCGCCGGCCTCTACTTCGCCATCCTGGCCAAGCGCAGATTTCCGGACTGGCAGATTCGGGTGCTGGAGCGCAATCGCCCCCTCGATACCTTCGGCTGGGGCGTCGTTTTCTCGGACGCTACGCTCGAGAATCTACGCCAAGCGGACGAGCAGTCTCACCTCAGCATCACCGAGGCGTTCGCGCATTGGGACGATATCAAGATTCACTTCGAAGGCCATACGATGGTCTCGAGCGGCCACGGATTCTGCGGCATCTCGCGCAAGCGCCTGCTCGAGATCTTGCAGCGGCGTGCGGCCGAGCTCGATGTCGAGCTGAGCTTCAGTCAGGAAGTCGAGGACGTTCCGGCTTTGCGCGCGCAGTGCGATCTGCTCGTCGGCGCAGACGGGATCAATAGCCGCGTCCGGACGACTTATTCCGAATGGTTCGGTCCACAACTCGACCAGCGCCGTTGCCGCTTCGTTTGGCTCGGTACGACGCTGC
Source organism: Candidatus Cybelea sp. (assembly GCA_036269355.1). Taxonomy (GTDB): domain Bacteria; phylum Vulcanimicrobiota; class Vulcanimicrobiia; order Vulcanimicrobiales; family Vulcanimicrobiaceae; genus Cybelea. Next base: position 10,100 of record DATASC010000124.1, read on the forward strand.
CGCTCGACGCCTTCACGTTTATCTTCGAAAAAACCGAGCACGGATGGTTCACCGTGCACGCTTATCGCTTCGATGCGGAGCTCAGCACGTTCATCGTGGAGTGCCGCGAGGAGACGTGGCGCGCTCACGGTCTGGACTCCGCTGGAACCGAACAGACATTAGCGTTCTGCGAGCGCCTTTTCGAGCCGTACCTGCACGGACACCGATTGATGGCAAACTCGTCGCATCTGCGAGGGCGCGACTGGCTGAATTTCACGCGCGTCAGTAACGCGAGCTGGGTGCACGAGAACGTCGTGCTGGCCGGTGATGCCGCTCATACCGCGCATTTCTCCGTAGGCTCGGGAACGAAGCTTGCCATGGAGGATGCAATCGCCCTCGCCGACGCGCTTGGGGCTTCGAATGGTACCGGTCTCTCGAAGAGGCTCGAAGAGTACGAGGCGTTACGCACGGTCGAGGTGCTGAAGTTGCAAAATGCGGCGCGAAACTCCACGGAGTGGTTCGAGAACGTTGCGCGCTACGCAACGCTGCCCCCCGAACAGTTCGCCTACAGCCTCCTGACGCGCAGCCAGCGGATCGGTCACGAGAATCTGCGCCTACGCGACACCCATTATGTCGATCGAGTCGAGCGATGGTTCGGAGGTGGGGCCGTGCCGCCGATGTTCGTCCCTTTTCGTCTGCGCGAGTGCGAGCTCGTCAACCGCGTGGTCGTCTCGCCGATGGACATGTACAGCGCAATAGACGGAACTCCGCAGGCCTTTCATCTCGTGCACCTCGGTACACGCGCGCTCGGCGGCGCCGGGCTCGTGTTCACCGAGATGACCTGCGTCACGCGCGAGGGCCGCATCTCGCCCGGCTGCACCGGAATGTACCTGCCCGAACACGTCCCCGCATGGAAGGCCATCGTCGAGTTCGTTCACGAGCATTCGCGAGCGAAGATCTGTTTGCAGCTCGGTCACTCCGGGCCGAAAGGCTCGACGAAACTCATGTGGGAGGGCATGGACGAGCCGCTCGACGACGGGAATTGGCCGCTCGTGGGACCTTCGGCGATTCCCTATGCGCCCGCAAATCAGGTTCCCACGGAACTGACGCGAGCCGAAATGCGCGAGATTCGGGATGCGTTCTGCCGGGCCGCAGAGATGGGCGTCGAGGCCGGTTTCGACATGCTCGAACTGCACTGTGCGCACGGGTATTTGCTTTCGTCGTTTATCACGCCGTTACGCAACCGCCGCAGCGACGAGTACGGCGGCTCGCTCGAAAACCGGCTGCGCTACCCTCTGGAAATTTTCTCCGCGATGCGTACGGTTTGGCCGCAGGAACGCCCGATGTCGGTGCGCATATCGGCAACCGACTGGGTCGACGGTGGCGTCTCAGCCGAGGACTCGGTCGAGATTGCGCGGGCGTTCAAGGCCGCCGGCGCCGACCTCATCGACGTCTCGACGGGGCAAACCTCACCGGATGCCAAACCGGTCTACGGACGTATGTTTCAAACGCCCTACGCCGACAGGATTCGTAACGAGGTCGGTATTGCGACGATGGCCGTCGGAAATATTACCGATACCGACCAAGTCAACGCGATTCTCGCCGGCGGGCGCGCCGACTTGGTCGCGCTCGGGCGGCCGCATCTCGCCGATCCGTTCTGGACGCTGCACGCCGCGGCGCAGCTCGGATTCGATGCCGGCCTCTGGCCCCCGCAGTATCTTCCCGGACGAGATCAGCTCGAACGACTCACCGCGCGTGCGCGCGTGGCCTCGCCGTGACCCTCGCCGGCAAACACGCCGTCGTCACCGGGGGCGCGCGCGGAATCGGGCACGCCATCGCGCTGCGGCTCGCGCACGAGGGCGCGCGCGTCAGCATCGTAAGCCGCACGGTCGGCACCCTTCGTCAGGCTCAGGGTGACGCGGCGTTTTTCCGCGCGGCGGCAGATCTGACCGAACGAGCCGAGGTGCATCGCGCCTTTGCCGCGTGCCGAGAAGAGAACGGCGCGATCGGGATCCTGGTCAACAACTCCGGCATCGCCGAGTCGGCGCCCCTCGCACGTACGAGCGACGCGATGTGGGACCGGATCATAGCCACCAACTTAACCGGAACGTTTCTCTGCACGCGCGAGGTCGTCGAGGAGATGCGCGCGGCCGGGTGGGGACGCATCGTCAACATCGCCAGCACTGCGGGTATGGGCGGCGCGGCGTATATCTCGGCATACTGCGCGAGCAAACACGGCGTCGTCGGCTTCACTCGAGCGATTGCGGCCGAGTTGACGGGGACAGGCGTCACGGCGAATGCGATCTGCCCTGGCTATACCGAAACGGAAATGATGGCTCGGGCCGTCGCGAACATCGCTTCGAAAACGGGGCGCAGCGAGGCGGTCGCGCGCGAGCTGATGGCCCAGGGAAATCCGGAAGGCCGAATCGCAACGGTCGACGAGGTCGCGGCGGCGGTATTGGACTGCATTAACGGCACGCAGACCGGCGAAGACATTGTCATTCCGGCGCCCGCGTCCGCGTTAACGTGAGACGTGACGAACTCGCCCGATAGACCGCCGCGAATGGGCCTGCCGAAGGTCGACGCGCTTATCGCGGCCTGCGTCGTGTTTATCTCCGTAGCATCGCTCTGGGTCGCGGTGCGTTCGAGTGAGATCCAGCAAAAAACACTGGCAGCTTCGGTCTGGCCCTATCTCGAAATGGGGACGAGCGACACGACCGACAACGGCGGCCGCATCATCCTGTTCACGATCAAGAATCAAGGCGTCGGCCCGGCGCTGGTCCACTGGATGGTGCTTTCGTATCGTGGACGAGTCTACGGCGATGCGCGTCTCTTGCTGCGCGCGTGCTGCTCGTTCACGGGACCGGTGATTACGACGACGGTCCACGGCCGGGTGATCGCGGGGCGAGAGTCGATCGACTTTATCAAGGTGCTCCCAGCGGCCATGTCGGCGCAACAGTTCCTGCGCATCGATGGAGCCGCAGCGGAGATCGAGCATCAGGCCTGTTATTGTTCCGTTCTCGATGAGTGTTGGATACTGGCCTCACGCAAGAACGGACCCGCCCCGGTGCGTTCGTGCGGTGCGTCGCCGATCGCGGGCGACCGTCTATAAGGGTGCACTTCACGCGCCATACCATTTTAGCGCCGGCCAAATAAGCGGCAGCGGAGCGATCGGATCGCGGCACAAGTAGATCGGCGCGGGGCCCTCGACGATCCACTTGAGCGGTTCGGCCGAGGTCCGAACGAGCACGACGCTGCGATAGAACCGGCGCAGCCGGTCGATGCGCGTCGCGCCGATCGCTACCAGCGTGCTCCCATCGTAGCCGCGCGTGCCCCAGAGATAGTAGTTGTTTTGGCTCGAGATTGCTCCCGGTAGACCGTAACGCGGGCCGAAGAAGTCGAGCGCCCCGGCGTCGCCGTAGGTGTCAGCGTAGATTGCGGCGCGTGCACGGACTTGCGGCGGCAGCGAGGCGTACACGCTCGCGACGTCGCGCGCGAGGCGGTTCCAGCCGAACTCTTCGGCGAAAACCGGCTGGACGAGCGCGGGCGGCGTTCCGTTGCGGCCCGTGATGCCCAGCATCTGCGAATATGCGATGAGCGAGCCCACCGGCAGAACGGGCGCCGAGAACGGGAGCGCGACGATTGCGACCGCGCACAGCGCGGCGAAGAGCGCGGATCTCAGAGCCAATCCGGAGCGCTCGATTGCCACGGCTCCAAGCGCCAGGAGCGCCGCGTATGCTCCGACGATGTAATAACCTTTCGCGCCGAGCGCGGCGGCGACAAGCAAAGTCACGACGTACGCGACCGTCACGAATCGCAAGTCGCGCAGCGGCGCGAAGCGAAACGGCGCGATCGCGCCGGTCAGCCAGATCGGCACTGCCGCAGGACTCGTATAGACCAGCTGCTCGAGAGCGAAGTGCCACGCGTTTGCGGCACGCCCGTACGACTCCAAAACGAGTCCGTTGGCGAGCGCCGGCCGATGTGCAGCGTCCCCAAGTAAGACCTCAACGATGGGCCATCCGTGGATTGCCTGCCACCAAAGGTTCGGCGCAGTGAGCACGAGCGCGAGACCGGCGGCATAAAGCGGATAGACCGTCCCCAAAACGCGTCGCTGCGGAGTCGCGAGGAGGCCGGCGCCCAGGCCCGCAACGAGGAGAAGCATCGAGTACTTTCCATAAACCCCGCCGGCGACGGCCGCCCCCAGGGCCGCCCACCACCATTGGCGCCGCTGCGGTTGCGCGCGCACGATTTGAATGGCGCAAAAGAACGCGAGCGTCCAAAAAAGCGGCTCGAACGAGCTCGTCGTCAGCGTGTTGCCGAGTAGAAGGTAGGCCGGCATCGCGAGCGTCGCGATACCAGCGAGCAGTTGCGCGAAACGTCCTCCTCCTAGCTCGCGCGTCAATGCGATCGTAACGTAGACCGTGAGCGCGGCGGCGAGGATCGGCAGCGCGCGCAGGGCTATCAGGTCGTATCCGCCCGGTTCCGCGAGACGCGCTGCGATCGCTACAAGGGGCGGCTGGTCGACGTATCCCCACGCGAGATGCTTCGAGCAGGCGATAAAATAGAGCTCGTCGCGGAAGTAACCGTATCGCCAGGCCGTCGCCGCGTGCAGCAGCGCGGCAAGAATCGCAAACGCGAGTCCGATCACGCGGTACGGCGCGCGACGATCAATAGGCTGAGCGCGAAGCCGCAAACTCCCGACCAGATCCACGTGCCCAGAGCCACGTTCCAGTCCCACCATATGCCGTCGGCGATCGCCGTCGCGATGAGGTACGTCCCGATATACGTCATCGGGACGGCCGCGGCGAACCATCGGAACGGCTCCACCGCCGCCGGCGACGGATGCGGGTCGTACCGGGCAATGAAAAGATCGGCGAGGACTCCAGTCACCAGCGATTGCGCGAGCGTCACGGCAAGGAGCGGCGTTTGATTCGTAAAGGCTGCAGCCGCGGGAAAGTTGCCGATCAGCAAAATGAGCGTCACCATCCCCGCACGAGGATGCATCCGCGAGACGAGCCACAGCGCAAAACCTGCGACCAACGTGCTTTGAAAGATGACGATCAACGCACCGGTTGCGATCTTGTAGTAGCCGATCGAGAGAGCGGTCAAGTAATGCGCGTTAAACGGCAGAATCGGCGGCGGTGCGTTCGTTCGCCCCGCCGCTGGATCGAACGCGTACGCGGTCCCGAAGTGCGTCAGTATCAGCCACGTGGCGAGTCCGAGGGCGAGCGGCACTTGCCGAGCGAGCGTCGAGGCGTGTGCTCGTTCGGCCAGAACCGAGCGAATGGGTCCGCTTGCCAAGAAGAAGATCCCCAGGCCGAGGATCTGATGCGTGGGGCTGAGCAATGAATCGACGCCCATCTCGATGCCGAATGCTCGATGCCAGAGCATGTCGCCGAGCCCGCCGAGAATGAATATCGGAATGCCGAGTACGGCAAGCCGGTAGGAGCGCGGGAGCGAGTGGGGCCAGTCGTAGCCCAGCGCGTGCGCACCCGCCGCGAACCCGGCGATGACGAGTACCACTGCGAGCATGCCCGAGTAAAAAACGGCGTGATAGGGCGTGAAGAAGCTTTCGACCGGGACGTGCCCGTGGGCCCAGGCGTCGAGAAAGAATCCGCCGGAGATCCAGATGCCGCAGATACCGACCGCGTAATCGAGCGCGATGCTTCGCGGAGCGGCATGCTGCTGCGCCATAGCTGAATAGGCCTTACGCGCGAATCGCGCGGGTGCCTTCTCGCGAGCAGGTGGCACCGCGAAGAGTTCCGTACGACCTCAAGCGTGCTGCTTCGCATCGGGGCGCTCGCGTCTTGCGCGCTCGCGGCGGCTTGCGCGTCGCATCTTCCCGATCCCCCAGCGAACGTTGCGATCGGATTCGCGGCGCTGCCGACGCCGCGGGTTGAGGGCAATGACGCGCCGCCGGGAATTCTCGGCATGCGCTTCTCTACGCTCGACGTCCGCCGCGGGCAGCAATGGTCGGGGGTTTTTGTCACCGGTACGAACGTTGCGAGCCTGGAAGTGCGTACCAGCCTGTTTTCGATAAACGTTCCCAAGCGTGTCCCCGGCCGTTTCAGCTTCGCGATCGACGTTCTCGACACGCCGCCGATCTTCGTGCGCAGCTACCGCCTTCGGGTAATTGCTCGTAACAGCGCGGGAAACGAGTACGAAGAGGACCTGCCGTTTCGAATCCGATGACCAAGGCGCGTTATCAAACGGAGGGTGCGGTTCTTGCGATCACGCTCGATCGGCCCGAGCGTAAGAATCCGCTGACGTTCGAGCTTTACGCCGAGCTGCGCGACCGGTTTCGTGCCCTGCGCGACGAGCGTGCCGTCAAAGCCGTCACGCTCGGCGGCGCGGGCGAGAACTTCTGCTCCGGTGGCGACGTCCACGAGATCATCGGGCCGCTGACCTCGGCGTCGCCCACGGAACTATTGCAGTTCACGCAGATGACGGGAGACCTCGTCAAGGCGATGCGCGCCTGTCCGCAACCGATCGTCGCTGCAGTCGACGGCGCGTGCGCGGGTGCCGGCGCGATCCTGGCAATGGCGAGCGACCTGCGTTTGGGAACGGAGCGATCGCGCGTGGCGTTCCTGTTCGTACGCGTCGGGCTTGCCGGGTGCGACATGGGTGCCTGTGCGATGCTTCCGCGAATCGTCGGTCTTGGGCGCGCCGCCGAGCTGCTCTACACCGGGCGCAGTATGCCGGGAGGCGAAGCCTATGCGTGGGGATTCTACAACGAGCTTTGCGCGCCGGAGCGGTTACGCGAACGCGCATCTGCGCTCGCGCAATCGCTCGCAAACGGCCCCACGCTCGCGCACGCGATGACCAAAAAAATGCTGCACGAAGAATGGGCGATGCCGCTCGACGAGGCGATCGATGCGGAGGCGAGGGCTCAGGCTGCGTGTATGGAGAGCGGAGATTTTACCCGAGCCTACGAGGCCTTCGTTGCAAAACGCGCGCCACGGTTCGAAGGGAACTGATGACCGATACGGCTTGGCCTTTTTTCGACGAAGAGCATCGCGCCTTCGCGAGCGGCTTGGAGCGGTGGCTCGCGGATGCCGGCGTATTCGACGACGAGCGCGAGGCCGATGCGAGCTGCCGCGCTTGGGTGCGGGCGCTTGCAGAAGCGGGATGGCTTCGTGCCTGCGTCGCAGGCCTCTACGGCGGTCTGCGCGCCGAGCTCGACGCGCGCACGCTCTGCTTGGCGCGGGAGCGGCTCGCGTATCGTTCGGCACTCGCCGATTTCGCGTTTGCGATGCAGGGTCTCGGAAGCGCACCGATCTCGCTCTTTGGGAGCGCCCAGCTGCAGCGCCGCTATCTGCCGGACGTCGTCGCGGGACGTTGCATTGCGGCTTTCGCGCTCTCGGAACGCGAAGCCGGCTCCGACGTCGCCGCAATCTCTGCGAGCGCGCGTCGCGACGGAGACGCGTACGTGCTCGAGGGTGAGAAGGCGTGGATTTCCAACGCCGGTATTGCCGATCTTTACGTCGTCTTCGCGCGCACCGGCGCGGCAGGCCCGAAGGGCATATCCGCCTTTGCCGTCGATGCCGCGAATGCCGGCTGTTCCACGGGGGAACGAACCGAAACGATCTCGCCGCATCCGCTCGGCGTCGTGCGCTTCAAAGAGTGCCGCGTCCCGGCGACGCAGCGCATCGGCGAGGAGGGCGAGGGCTTCAAGGTCGCGATGGCGACGCTCGACGTTTTCCGCAGCACCGTCGGCGCGGCGGCCCTCGGCTTCGCTCGCCGGGCCTTGGACGAGTCGGTCGCTCACGTACGTTCGCGCGAGCTCTTTGGGTCGACGCTCGCCTCGCTTCAGTTAACGCAGTCGGCGATTGCGTCGATGGCCACCGAAGTCGATGCGAGCGCTCTGCTCGTCTATCGCGCCGCGTGGGAAAAGGATTCGTCGGGGCGGCGGGTGACGCGCGAGTCGGCGATGGCAAAATGGTTCTCCACCGAAGCCGCAGGACGCGTCTGCGATCGCGCGGTTCAGCTCTTCGGCGCGCGCGGCGTGTCGCGCGGCGAGGTCGTCGAGCGTCTCTATCGCGACGTGCGCGCGTTGCGAATCTACGAAGGCGCGAGCGAGATCCAGCAAGTCGTAATCGCCAAGCAGGTGCTCGAAGCGTGACGGCGCGCCTCACCGCCCACGTGGACGGCTTCGCCGAAGAACGGCTGCCGCCGCGGGAGCGCATGCCCGACCTGCTCTTCGATGCGATCTCACTCGAATATCACTCGCACATCAATGCCGCCGCACTGCTCGATACGCACGTCGCTGCGGGTGGTGGAGACGATCGCTGCATCCTGCTGCCCCAGGGCGCCGAATGGAGCTATGCGGATTTACAGCGCACCGCGAATCGGATCGCGGGCGCGCTCGTCGAAGAGATGGGCTTAACGCCGGGAAATCGCGTGCTGCTGCGAGCGCCGAACGGTCCGATGCTCGCCGCCGCGTGGTTCGGAGTGCTCAAGGCGGGCGGCGTGGCGGTTACGACCATGCCGCTCTACCGCGCGAACGAGCTGCGCTTTATGATGGAGAAGGCCCAGGTCACGCACGCGCTCTGCGACGTGCGTTTGCGCGACGAGCTCGATCGCGCATGCCGAGAGTACGGCGGCGTGCGCGCCGCGTACTTCGGCGAAGAAGGAGCAGCCGACTCGATCGAGCGGCTCATGACCGGAAAGGCTGACGAATTCGCCAACGTCGAAACGGCCGCGGAAGACGTCGCCATCATCGCGTTTACATCGGGCACGACCGGAACGCCGAAAGCCGCGATGCATTATCACCGAGATCTATTAGCGATCTGCGACACGTACGCAAACCGCGTGCTGCGCCCGCGGCCCGACGATCTCTTTCTCGGAAGCCCGCCGCTCGGGTTCACCTTCGGCCTTGGCGGCCTGCTCTTGTTTCCGCTCTACGCCGGGGCGTCAACGTTGCTGCTGGAGAAGGCGGGCCCGGCGGAGCTCCTTGATGCCATCGAGACAGCGCGAGTCACGACGCTATTCACCGCGCCGATCGCCTATCGTACGATGGCGGGTGCGCTCGAGGGCCGCGACATTTCATCGTTGCGCACGTGCGTGTCGGCGGGTGAAACGCTTCCGAGGGCGATCTGGGAGGAGTGGCGCGCAAAGACGGGCCTGCGAATTCTCGACGGCATCGGCAGCACGGAGATGCTGCATATATTTATCGGCTCGCCGCTCGACGAGGCGCGCGCGGGATCTACGGGGCGCGCGGTGCCCGGTTACATCGCGGAGATTCATGACGACGACGGCCGGCCGGTGCCCGACGGCACGATCGGACGGCTCGCGGTGAAGGGCCCGACCGGCTGCAAGTACCTCGAGGACGAACGCCAGAGCGCGTACGTACAGCGCGGCTGGAACTACCCCGGCGACGCGTACCGCCGCGATGCCGACGGCTACTTTTGGTACGTCGCTCGCACGGACGACATGATCGTCTCGGCCGGATACAACGTCTCCGGACCGGAAGTCGAGCAGGCGTTGATCGCTCACGCCGACGTCCGCGAGGTCGCCGTCGTCGGCAAGCGCGATCCCGAGAAAGAAACGCACGTCGTCAAAGCGTTCGTCGTACTCGTCGGCGGCTGCGAGCCGAGCGACGCGAAAGCGGACGAGCTTCGCGACTTCTGCAAGGCCCAAATCGCGCCGTTCAAGGCGCCGCGCGAGATCGAGTTCGTGCGCGAGTTGCCGCGTACCGAAACGGGGAAACTGCAGCGGTATAAGCTGCGCGACGCGTAAGACGCGTTCCCTCCATGGCTCCGCGGCTCGGTCAGACGGTCCTCACTGGAGGTGGGAACGCGTCTTTACGCTGTTGGCAGTACGGCCGTCGCTTCGATTTCGACTTTCGCGCCTGATTCGAGCAGCGCTGCGACTTGAACGAGTGCCATCGCGGGATAGTGATTACCGACGATCTCGCGGTACGACGAGCCAAGAGCTTGGACGTTCGCGCGATACTCTTCGGTGCTGGTAACGTACCAGGTCAAGCGGACGAGATGCTCCGGTTTGCCGCCGGCGGCTTCAAGGACGGCGACCACGTTGCGCAGCGCTTGACGTACCTGCTCGAGGAAATCTGCTCCGACGAGGTCGCCCCGTTCGTTCCAGCCGATTTGTCCGGAAATGGCGAGGAAGCGTCCTTGGGCGACGATGCCGTTCGCGTAACCGCTGGGACGCGGCCAACCCGGTGGATTGATAGCTTCGCTCATGCGTAATCCGCGGCCGTGGTGCGATCGACTCCGGCGGCATAGTTCGCGGCGCCGAGAACGAGGGTTAGCGCGGCACTCACGACGAGGTTGAGGACGAGCGAGTAGAACGCGATCAGCCCCGTGACCGATCCGCCGCGTAAATGAAGGGTGTAGCTAGAGCTGAACCCGCTTGCGTAGGCCATAGCGCAGCTTGCGATTAAACCGCCCGCCCAACCTGCCAGCAGTGCCTTGGGATGGAACCAGCGCGTCCATAAGCCGAGCACGAACGCGGGAAAAATCTGTAGCATAAGCGCTCCGCCGAGCAGCTGAAAGTCGATCGCGTATGGTACCGGCACGAAGAAAACAAAGAGCAGTGCACAAGCACACGTCGCTACGGTAAGAAGCTTGGCCACGATGGTTTCCACCGCCGGACGCTCTGAGGAGAACTCCCGGAAAACGTTGCTCGCGAAAAGATTCGCGGCGCCGATGCACATTATGGCGGCCGGCACGAGCGCTCCGATTACTACCGCCGACGCTGCTATACCATCGAACCACTGCGGAAAGTAGCGCGCAAAGAGTAATGGCACGACGTTGGTCGCGTCGCGGGTCTGGATACCGGCGGCGACGGCGCAATAACCGAGTAGGGCGAGAAGGCCGAGGAGCAGCGAATAGATAGGCAGCAGCGCCGCATTGCGCCGGACGACCCCCCGGCTTCGCGCCGCGAGCACGCTGGTGATCGAATGCGGGTAAATGAAGAGCGAAAGCGCCGAACCAAAGGCCATCGTAGCGTACGTAAAAAATTGCGCCGGTCTCAGGTAGATCGATGTCGGGTGCGGCCGCCGGGCCAGGGCGGCTTCCGAAAGCGCGAAGACGTGGCCCCAGCCTCCGAGGCGCGCCGGGATGACGACCACGGCGGCGACGACCGTAACGTATATGAGCGTGTCCTTAACGAAGGCGATGAGTGCCGGGGCGCGCAGCCCGCTGGTATACGTATATCCGGCGAGCAGCACGAATGCGACCGTAAGGGCGGCCAGCGAGCCTTCCGCACCGAGGGATGTGAATTGCGCGAAGACGGCTCGCATGCCGACCAGCTGCAGCGCGATGTACGGCATCGCCGCGACGACCCCGGTAAGCGCGATCGCGACCTCGAGGGATCGGTCTCCGTAGCGGTCGCGGACGAAATCGGCCGTCGTTAGATAGCCTCGTCGCCGGGCCACGCTCCAAAAGCGCGCGAGCACGACCAACGCGATGGGGTAGGCGATCGTCGCATAGGGAACCGCGAAGAAGCCCAGCGCGCCCACGCCGTAGACGAGCGCCGGCACGGCGATGAAGGTGTACGCCGTATAGAGATCACCGCCGAGCAAGAACCAAGAGACGATCGTTCCGAAATTCCGTCCCCCGAGCGCCCACTGCTCGAGATTGCTGAGGTCGGGGCGCCCCCAGCGCGCCGCGACGAACCCAAGTGCGGTGACGCTGAACACCGCGCCGGCGAGGATGACGGTCGCGCTAGACATCGCCGGCTTTTCGCGTCAGCAGTACGACGACGCCGAGCAATACGGCAGTCACCGGTATCCACGCGAGCTGATACCAGTAGAAAAACGGCATCCCGAAGAGGGCCGGAACTGCGTGATTATAGAGCGGCGGAATAAGCGTTCCGGCAAACGGCAGGATGAGCAAGGCATACCAGGCTCGCCGCATAGGTCGGCTCGTTTCACGCATTCTGTCGCCGGGCCTTTTGCGGGCGAGCGCTCGACGAAGGGCCGCAAGCCTTCCAAAGCAAAGCAACGCCTCAAAGCTCGGGCGCCCGAAAAACCGAAAGGAACCTTATGTCGGTAACTCAACCCCCGAAAGACACGCCGTTCGGACTCGATCAGAACGTCGCTGCGGGACTTGCCTATTTGTTCTGTTTGTTAGGCGGCATCATAATGCTCGTCGGCGGCGGCACGAATCGCTTCGTGAAGTGGGCGGCGGCTCAATCGATTACGATTTGGGTACTCTATTTCATCCTCTCGTTCGTATTGAGCTTCATCCATCTCTGGCTGCTCTATCCGATCCTTTGGATTCTTGGATTGATCGTCTGGGTCTGGACGTTCATATCGGGATTCCAAGGCAAGGAAGTCCGCGTGCCGGGCGTTGCTTCGATCACCGAGAGCGTCTTCAAGTCCGCGCTGACCTAAGAGCGTCCGATTCGCGGCGGTCGTAGCCGCAAGAGGGGCCGTTCGAAACAGTAGGTTACCAGGGCCGCTTGAGCGATCGTTATCGCGAAGGCGGCCTTCGTGTAGTTTATTTGCCAGGCTTGGTCGTAATGCGGATCGCCCGCGTAGGGCGGAACGTGGTGCGA
>DATASC010000125.1:0-6579 GCA_036269355.1 Candidatus Cybelea sp.
CATGCGCTCTCCGAAGTCTCCAGGGATAACCAATACAGCCTATCGACCGTCGTAGCGGCGCTTGGCGTTCCCGACGGGAGGGCCGTCTTCTTCGGCGAGGCGACGTATGCGGCGATGACGCTTCTCGGCGTGCTCGCCGGGGTCACGCTCGCGCGCCGGTACGCGGGACCGGCATTCATCGTGCTCGTTCCCCCTGCGTTCGCGTTGCTCGGCGGAACGTTCGTCCATACCGGGGAGATCGCCGCCGCCCTTCCCGCGTGTCTGCTGCTTTACACGCGCGCGCCGGAATATCGCGGCTGGATATTCGCTGCCATGATTCTATTGGCGATTCCCTGGATGATGGCGAGCTCGGCCGCGCTCTTCCTCGCACCGCTCTTTCCGGCCGCATATCTCACCTACGCGCTCTGGCGCAAAGACCGCGCGGCAGTTCTCGGAACCGCCGTCGCCGCGTTTGCGGCAATCGTCGTGCTCTTTGCCCTCGCCGCGGCATCGCCGCCGCACGCTTCGGCGCTCCCGCACGTCTATGCGCCGATCGATCCGCGTTTGGCCGAGGCGAGCTGGCGGAACTTCGTGCTCGGGAACTCGACGAACCGGCCGGTCATGTGGCTGCTGCGCCTGCCCAGCTGGATCGGCTTGTTCATTCTAATCGGCACGAGCGCGGCAGCTGCGTGTGGTGCTCGCACGCCCGCGATTTCTATCCTCGGGAACGCGCTGCTGAGGAGAAGTAACCCCTCGATCTAGGTAACGGTTGATAAGCCTTACGCTAGCCGTCGATCAGCTCCAAGCGGTTCCCGAATGGATCGGCGACGTAGCAGTGCGCTCTTCTTTCGAACGGAAAGTCGTCGCGAACGACGTGAACGCCGCTGCGTTCCAGGCGCTCCAGTAAATCGGCGTAGGCATCGCACCTCAGCGCAGGATGGGCCTTGCGTGCTGGCCGGAACTCGGGATCGACGCCGAGGTGGATTGCGACGTCACCGCTGCGAAACCAGGCGCCTCCGCGGCTCGCGAGTTCGGCCGGCTTGGCGATTTCTACAAAACCAAGCATCCCTGCGTAAAACGATCGAGCCTCGTCCTCTTTACCCGCGGGCATCGCTAGCTGCACGTGGTCTATTACGGAAAACGGCATCACGGTCTCTCCAGTACGACGATACCGGCGCCCGCGTAAATGCGGCGATACGTTCCGCTGCGAACGAGGCCGGCGACCTTGGCGGCATCGTGTGTCGTCCACTCGACCGGATCGGTGAAGGCATCAAAAACCAGATACGTCTGCAAGTTCTCCATGGCGACCGTGGCGTTCGGATTCATCGCGAGATGCGGCAGAACCCACGCGCCGCTCCCGACCACCGCCGTGCGAGGGAGACCCGCAAGCACGCGCTCGCGGAGCCGATCGTCGGCGACCGGTCGCCGGTAGAGCGCGAAGCCGGGTGCAATCGGGCTGTAGTAGCGCGACGTCCAGAGCGATGCGAACAATGCAGCGATCAGCGCACCCTGCGCAAAGAGCTGCGAGCGGCGATAGAGTACGGCCGCGCCGTCGACGAAGGCGCAGAGTAGGTAGGGACTCCACGTCGCCGTGTAGTGCGTTCCTAGGACCATGGTGATCGCTTCGTGGGAGAGCAGAACTTCGGCCAGACCGGGCAGCGCAAAGACGGCGTACCGCGACGCGAGCGGCAGAAACGCGAGCGGCAGCAGAATCGCGAAAAGATACTGCGGGCGGATCGGCGAGAGAGCATCGGCAAATCCCGCGGGCGTCGCCGGGAAGCGCCACCACTGGTAGTAGTGCAGTGAGAAGTATTGAAAATGGACGTCGATCAGCGGCCGTACGATCGCGAAATACAGAATGCCCGCGGCCACGCCGATCGTCGCGATCCAAACGCCGCACGTTCGCATGCGCCGATCTCTTCGTTCCATCAGCGCGACGACGATTCCAATAAAGGCCAGACTTACGAACTGGTCCTCCTTGACGGTTGCCAGTAACGCGGCCGCGGCGATCGCGATCCCGCGGCGTTTGCGATCGATGGCCCAGACGAGCGTTGCTGCCAGCGGCGGCGCGAAGGCGAGCTCGTGGAAGTCCCCGACCGCTTCCGCGCTCAGCACCGGGTAGGTCGCCGCGACGAGCGTCGTCGCAAACGCCAGCCACTTCGGAAACCGCGCGGAGGCAAGGCCCCACAATGGGAAAATCGTCGCCGCCGTCAGTAAGCATTGCAGGAGAATCAATCCGCGCGCTCCGTCGAGCGCCCGCACGAAGGGAAACGCAAGGAACAAGACCGGCGAGAAGTGCACCAGAAAGTGGTTTACGGAACCCTCGACCGTGCTCGAGAATCCGGAAAACGCGCTGTTGACGACCTGAGTGAAGATCAGATCGTCGATACCGGCGCGAAAGATCGCGTAGCGCCACAGTCCGAGGTACGAGTAGACGCCGGAAAGAGCGACGTAAAGGCCGACGACTGCGACGGGCCACGAGATCTGACCCGTGCTACGCATTGCGAGCGCCGATTTCAATCTGCACTGCTTTACGTTGCGGTTCGGTTACCTGCCTGCTAGAGTTAGTGGGGAGGAGCTGTCGTGGTTTGACACGTCCCCACCGTTACGGGAGAACGGCGCGCGAAGAACCTTCGCGCAATGGTACCCGGACGCGATCCCATAGCTTGGACGTAAGAGCCGCATTCTTTAGCGCGAGGAAGCGTTTTTCAATTCCGAACCAGCTGGCCGCTGCGAACCAGAGGCTAATGAGGTACGCGGCGGAGAAGTATCCCACGAAGCCCACGCGTGCCGCGCCCAACGCGGTAAGCAGCTGCGAGATCGGAAACGCGTAGATGTAGATGCCGTACGAGAGGTCGCAGCGCCGATCGAAATCGCGCACCGGGAGTACCATCGCGACGTAGAGCGTGAGATAGGATAACGCGAACGGCAGCACCACCACGTAGGCGCGCGTCGTAATGGTGCAAGCTATCAGCAGCACGGATAACAGCGCGAACGACCCACGAAGCGGCACGCGATCGCGGAACGCGTACGCGCAGATGCCGACGGCGAAGAAGGTATAGAGCTCGAATGCCCGTACCGGCGTCCGCACAGGCTCGAGGCCGAGGTGCCACGATGCCGCCGCGAAGAGCGCGAAGCAGACGACCAAGGGAACGAGGAAGATCGCTGGCCTCCGCGTCGCGAGCACGAGCGTTCCGAGCGCACCCACCATGAGGTAGCAGAGAAACTCGTACTGCAGCGTCCAGAGCGAGTGGTTGAAGAGCAGCGGCACCGGCGCGTTGGCGAGCAACCCGGCGATATTGTATTGATTCATTACGAGCATCGCGTTCGAGCCGAGGTACGTCCACGGTGAGTTCGGCGGCGATAGAAATCCGGCGAGCGAAGCGCGCTCGTGAGCGTAAAGGATCGGCGCGACGCCGAATGCTACGACCACCAGGCATGCCCAGAATCCCGGGAAGATGCGCAACGCGCGATGCCAGAGGTACCGGCCGAGGTGAGCCGTGCGTTCGAAGCTGCGCGCAATCAGGAAGCCGCTAAGGACGAAGAAGCAGTCGACGGCGACGGAGCCGCCATCCTCGGCGCCCTTCGTAAGCGCGAATAGTGGGTCGACTCCGAAGCCGCCCAAAGTGAACGCGTGCGACCATACGACTAGCGACGCAAAGAAGAAGCGGAGAAAGCCGATGCCGTTATGGCGGAAGTCGAAGTCGCCGAGGCGACGGGGTGCCGCTAGTGGAGCGTGTGAACGAGGTGCGCCAGCAGCGGCGCCATCATCTTGAAGCGGGAGACGTCCCAGAGCAGCAATCGGGTAATGGGGTGCCACCGCAGTTCGACCGCGGCGAGGACGACGTTTGCGCCCCAATACGCCGCCGCCGCGTACGAGAGACGCGAAGCGAGCCGGCGGGGGGACCGGGCGAGCAGCAGCATCGTAGTGGCTTCTACCCATACCGCTCCCGAAAAGATACACCTGCGTCAACCGCCGCTTGGTTAAAGAAGCGCTAGCTTGGTTTTTCGAACGTGGGAATCGCTAGCTCCCCGACCCACCAGCGCCGGGTTCCCGAGTCGAGGTGAACGTGGGTGTCGTAGTAGCCCATGCCGCCGGAGATCGAGCGCGACCAGCACGTGTCGAAGAGGTCGCGCATCGAGATGCCGTCGACGTACATGTCGGCGGCCTTGGCGTAAAGGTGCATGCTGTTTCGCGCCGCGCCTTCCGTCGCCTGATTCGTCTCGAGCGAGCGGTAGCCGCTCGTGATGACCAACGGCCGGTAAACGCCGTTGAGTGCCAGGGTGCGCTGCACTTCCCAAAGCGCTTCGATCTCGACGATGTCGAACTGCACGTATCCCTCGGCCGCCGCAACGTGCCGGTCGCGCATGAGCCAGCAGATTTCGCGGTACCCGGGCTCGTAGATGGTACGGCCGTCTACGCAGAACGGCGCGATCACCTCGCTCGCGTCGGACTCGTGACGCAGCCAGAGAATTCGCCGCGGCGCGCGCGGTGTTGCGGCGCGCACGGCGCGCGGTGACATTCCGGCAAACGTGGCGGCAGCCAACGCAAAAAGAAAGTCCGGCCGGCGCATCTGGCTGCGGGCCTTCAGCGAGCCAGTCCGAGCGGCAGCGCGATGCCCGTCGCGGCCGCGATGTACGGAGCGAAGGCGATCGGCGCCGAGCGCGAGCGCCCCAGTGCGTGAATGACCGCGGCGAGCGCACACGCCGCCGCCAAAGCAAAGACTACCAGCGGGGTTCCGAGCGCCGCGCCCGATAGCGCGACCAGTTTGACGTCGCCCCACCCCATGCCGCGTCCGCGCGAAAAGAACGCGGCCAAAGCGAACGGCACGAACGCGATGAGCGCGGAGAAGACGATGCCCCAGTCGCGCTGTGCGAACGAGAAGAACAGCAGCGCCGCGAGCGGCACCAGCGTGAAGAGGTCGGGAACCATTCCGCACAGCGCATCGCTGCACCAGCACGCGACCAGCGCGAAGAGCACTATCGCTGCGATCCCAAGCTGCAAGGGGGTCGCGTGCCAGTACATCAGCAGCCCGCCCAACAGCGCCGACGCCGCGAGGAGCGCGACGTACGGCGGCTTCCCTGCGGGCGGACCATCTTCGTCGGGCGTAACGCCCGCACAAACGGCGCGGCTCGCCGTGACGGCGAGAAACGCGATCGACGCGTAAAAGAGCGGGGCCGCGATTTGCGCGATCACTTGCCGGCGGTTCCAGCGAAATAGTTCGCCGCGACCGCGCCGAAGATGACCGTAACGATCGCCGGGATCATGAAGAAGACCATGGGAAAGACCATCTTGACCGGCAGTTTTGCGGCGATTTCTTCAACCAGCATCAGCCGTTGATGACGAGCGTCCTCGGCAAGATCGGTAAGCATCTTGGAGACGTTGGCGCCGAGTCGCTCCGCCTGCGTCATCACGCGAAGCGCGTTGCGCAAAGCGGGCTGATTGGTCCGTTCGCCGACGGCGCGCAGCGCGTCGGCGCGCGAGCGCCCCATGCGGATCTGCGAAAGCGCCTCCTTAATCTCTTCTCCGAGCGGTCCCGGCACGGCTTCGACGGCGTAGCCGAGCGCCGAGTTGAGCGCCAATCCGGCCTGCACCGTCGAGGCGACCATATCTAAGAATTCCGGCAGACTTTTTTGAATCGAGGCTTTCCGTCCGTCGCTGGCCCGGTTGAGAACGAAGTACGGCGAGTAGCCGGCGACGAACGCAAGACCGCCGATCATAGGAATGAGCCATCTCGCGTCGAGATCGAAGAAACGCCAGATCACCAGCGCCAGAACGGATCCGAAGATGGCTCCGCCCACGACGCGAAGACCGAACTTCAAGGGCGTCGTGGTGTACCACCCGGCCTCCGCGAGCCGCCGTGCGAGTACCATTCGGCGGTCTTCGTTGAAGATTTGCTCTATGAAGGGCAGCGCGGTGCGTTCCTTCTTGAGCGGATCGCGCGCCTTGAGCTCCTCGAGTTGTTCGGCGAGAATGTTCTTCGTGGGAATGACGGAAAACACGAAGAAAAACGCGGAGAGCGCCGCGAGCACCGATATGAGTAGCATGAAGAGCGCGGCCATTACGCGTCGATCTTCAGCAGGGCCTTGAGCCAGAGAAATGCGCCGCCCTCGAGTCCCGCAACGATGAACAGCACGATGTGGCCGACCATCGTGAAGAGCAGTGCATGGCCCATGCTCTCCTGCGTCGCTGTGATGAAGGCTGCGAGGCAGAGCGGGATGAGCATCAGTACCAAGGCACTCATGCGTCCCTCGGCGGTAAGAGCATCGACTTTGCGCGTCACTTGCCGGCGATGCTTGATCGTATCAGCGAGCTGATCGAGAATCCGCGCAAGGTCGCCGCCGGTCTCCGCTTGGACGCGGAAGACCCGCGAGAGCATCAATGCTTCATGGCTCGGCATACGCTCGGCAAGATCGTCGAATGCATCGTAGACGCTCGCGCCCAGATTCGTCTGACCGATCACGCGCCGAAACTCGTGGCGGGCAGGGTCGGGCAACTCCTCGACGACCATCGCCAGCGCTTGACGCAACCCGAGCCCGACGCGTAGGCCTCCGGCGAGGAGCCGCGTCGCCGATTCGAGCTGCGAACAGAAGCCCTTG
>DATASC010000126.1:0-7273 GCA_036269355.1 Candidatus Cybelea sp.
TGGGCACGAGTTTAGCACCCGTCGCCATGGGCGTCAAGAAACCTGCTTGGCCGGTAGTGGGTCGGCGTTACGGTGCCGACGAAGGTCGCAGGCTGAACTTGGAGGGGTTAGAGTCGATCACTCAACCTTATGCTACCACGCCGACGGCTCCGCCGAGGCTTCGCAAGGTTGCGGCTCGGCTCGCGAGGTGAGGTCTGGCCGGGCGTCGCAGGCACCGGCAGGAGGTGCCTCATGTCAGTGAGCCGCTCGACTTACCGTTCTCTCGCCGCGCTCGGCTGCGCCGGTCTTTCGCTCGGGGTGCTCGGAGGCTGCATCGCCGGCCAGGGGTCAACGCCCGTTGCCCTCTCTTCCGCCGGCGCGCGAATGACCGCTTCGGGTTGCGGCTCGGCGCTGGTCTACGTCACGTCGTATAATAACTCCGTTTACATCTACAATCAGGCCCACAACGGAAAGACGCCGTGCGGACAGATCACCGGCGTCGTCAATCCGCAGGGCCTCTTCGTCGATAAGCATCGCAACCTCTGGGTTGCGGTCAGCGGCGACTGCAAAACGCAGTTCTCGAGTGTCCTCGAGTTCGCGCCGGGAAACCCGTCGCCGATCAAGACGCTGCAAGATCCGGCCGGGTCGGCCTCGGACGTCGCGGTCGACAACGCATCCGGCACCGTCTACGTCACGAACTTCTTCGACTACACGCGCGGCTGTATCAGCGGCAATAACGGCGTGGTCGAAGTCTATGCAAACGGCAGCACGTCGCCGACGAGCACGCTGAGCGATCCAAACATGAGCTATGCCTTCAACGATGCCGTCGACAATCATGGCAACCTCTACGTCACGTATCTTGAAGTGAACGGACCTTCCGGCAGCGGCCGCATCGACGAGTGGACGGGCGGCGCGGGCTCGGCAACCGATCTCGGGATCACACTGCAGGCGCCGGGCGGCATACAGACAACTGCGAGCGGCGCCCTGCTAGTCTGCGATCAATCCGCCGCGTGCGGCGACTTTCAGCCGGGATCGAAGACGATGACGAACCTCTTTGCCACCAAGAATCCCGGATCGTTTGGCATCGCACTCGACAAACGCGAGAACCGCGTATGGGTCGAGAATCCCGGCCTAACCGCGAAGCAACTGCAGCGCTACGGATATCCCGGACCCGACGCGCGGGCCTCGGAGTCTATCACCGTGCCGGGCGGCGGCTACGAGGGCGTCGCACTGAGTCCCGCCGCGTCCCAAGGATCGCCCTACTAGACCCTTCCCTCTATCACCGTTGGCGCGTGTGTGCCGACGATGCTTCGGATACGGGCGGCGAGCGAGTCGCCCGTGAGTCCGAAGAGCGCGCGCTGCTTGTCCTGCGAGTCGTGCTGGACGAGTACGCTAGGAACTCCGACGCGCTGGACGCGCAGCCTAAGGCCGTGATCCGAGACGAACTCCGCTACAGCCGAGCCGAATCCGCCCGCCAGCGAGTGCTCTTCGAGGGTGATGATGTGCGAGTGGTCGCGATCGAGTTCGAGGAGCAGCGCTTCGTCGAGTGGTTTTGCGAACCGCGCGTTGACGACCGTCACTCCCGGAACGTCGGCGTCGAGGGCGACGTCGACCGTCGTACCGTAGGCCAGCACGGCGACCCCGCGGCCCCACCGCAATACTTCCGATTTTCCGTAGAAGAGCGGCGCGAGCGGTTCGCCGTGGCGGCCGCTGCTCGAGCCCCGAGGATACCGGATCGCCGCCGGCGCGTTCACGGAGAGCGCCAGCTCCAGCATCGGCAACAGCTCGGCCTCGTTGCGAGGTGCCATCAGCGTCATGTTGGGGAGCGTTCGCATATATGCGACGTCGTAGAGTCCCATGTGCGTCGGCCCGTCGTCGCCGACGAAGCCCGCGCGATCCATACAAAAGATCACGGGCAGGTTTTGCACGACGACGTCGTGCACGACTTGGTCGTAGGCGCGCTGCAAGAACGTCGAGTAGATCGCGCAGATGGGGCGGAATCCGCTGGTTGCAAGCCCCGCGGCAAAACAGACCGCGTGCGCCTCCGCTATGCCGACGTCGAAGTAGCGGTCCGGAAAGCGCTTGCCGAATTTTGCGAGTCCGGTGCCGTCGGGCATCGCGGCGGTGATGCCTACGACGCGGGGATCCTTTTCCGCTAACGCTATCATCGCGTCGCCGAAAACATCCTGAAACTTCGGACGCGCGCCGGGGCTGCTCTTCTTGCTGCCGTTGCTCGGCTCGAACGCGTTGGCGCCGATGCCGTGAAACGTGCGCGAATCGCGCTCGGCCGGCTCATAGCCTTTCCCTTTTACGGTGCGAACGTGCAGCAGCACCGGGCGTTCCACGTCCTTGGCCGTTTGCAGCGCGTCGACGAGCACGTCGTAGTTGTGGCCGTCGATCGGCCCGATGTAACGAAACCCGAGCTCCTCGAAGATAACGGCGGTCTTCTCGTGAGGACCCATAAAGTGCATCGCGCCGATCTCGGCGCCTTCGATGGCCTTCTTGGCGGCGCTTCCCAACGGGATGCGTTTGAGCACCTCTTTACCGGTCCGGCGCACGAAGTTCGCGAACGGCTTGCTGCGAAGCACGGAAAGATACGACGCGATCGAGCCGACGTTAGGAGCGATCGACATCTCGTTGTCATTTAGAATAACGAGAAACTGGGTCTTGAGGGCGCCCGCGTTGTTGAGCGCTTCGTACGCAAGTCCGCCGGTCAGCGCGCCGTCGCCGAGAACGGCGACGACGGTCTCGTTACCGCCGACCAAATTGCGGGCGGTCGCCATCCCGAGCGCGGCAGCGACGGCCGTGCTGGCGTGTCCGGCACCGAACGGATCGTAGGGCGACTCGCTGCGCATCGCAAAGCCGGAGATGCCGCCGCCCTTGCGCAGCGTGTCGAAGCGATCGCGCCGTCCGGTGAGGAGCTTGTGCACGTACGTTTGGTGGCTGACGTCCCAGACCAGCCGGTCGACCGGCAAGTCGAGGACGCGATGCAGCGCCAGCGTCAACTCAACTACGCCGAGATTCGGCGCGAGATGTCCGCCGTTTATAGCGCACGTTCGAACGAGCGCATCTCGAATCTCGCTCGCGAGGATGTCGATTTCCTCGCGCCGCAGGCTCTTGACGTCGGCCGGAGAGTCGATTCGCTCTATAATCATTAAGCCGTAATACGCACCCGCGCTCCTAGGCTCCTAGGGCGCTCGCGCCCGCCACAACGCGCGCGGCGCGTTCGGCCGCACGGGGCGCTTCGCGCGCGAGCCACATCGCTTGCGGCCAATTCCATGGTTTGAGTATCGCCACGAACGGCGTGCGCCAATCTTCTGAGATTTCGCGCTCGGGAGTATCGAGCACGACGCGCACCGCGGCAACGCGCGGCGCGTCGACCAAGCCGGTTTCCATATCGACTACCGCAAAGCCCTGCGCGGCCAAACTCGCGCGCGCATCGCCGCGCACGATCGTCGACGCAGTGACCAAGGGCTCGAAGCAGGGCTCGATTCCGAGCCGGCGGGCACTCGCCGCGAAGATCTCGACGAGCTCGGCGTCGCACTTGAGCGTCGCGCCGCCCGGCCTAGTAACCTCGCGGGGAATGACGACGGTTCCGGTAGGGAGCCCGGAGCGCAATGCTCCGGCGAGGCCACAGCTCACGACGACGTCTCCCAAACTCTCACGTACGTCGGCCAGGGCAATTCCCGTTTGCACGATTCTCGCTGTGGGCATAATGCGCCGCAGTGCCGTGCATTCCAGCGCCGTTGCCGCGATCAGCGTCGCCTCCGCACCCCGTCCCTCAAGCACGTAGGTTTTCTTTTGCGTGCGGTCGTAGGTTCATGCTCCCTTTTAAAAAGAACGATTGAGTCAAAGGAGTTCACCATGACGGCGACGAGCCAGCCCTTCCTCTCCGACATCACCGAGCTTCGCCGGCGCGCTCGCGAACATATCGAACGCGGCGCCGTAACGCAAAACTACGGCGGCGACGTGCAGCAGGCGATCGATCTGCTTCAAACGGCCCTCGCCACCGAGATCGTCTGCGTGTTACGGTACACGATGCACAACGTTGCGGCGGTCGGCATCGACAGCGAAAGTGTCAAGCAAGAATTCGCGGAGCACGCTACCGACGAGCGCGAGCACATGGAAAAGATCGCGGATCGCATCAACCAGCTCGGCGGCACGCCAAACCTCGATCCGCAGGGCCTACATACGCGTTCGGCAACCGAGTATGGAAACGCGGTCAAGCTCATCGACATGATCAAAGAGAACCTCGTCGCAGAGCGGATCGCGGTGGAGCACTATCGCGAGCTGATCCGCTTCTTTGGGGATAAGGATCCGACGACGCGAGTGATGCTGGAAGGGATTCTTGCCCAGGAAGAAGACCACGCCAACGACATGCACGACCTTCTTGTCGCACACGAAGGCAGGCCGTTTCTAGATAGCTAGGTAGCCGTTCGCGCGATACCACGCGACCGCGCGCTCGAGTGCGGCGCGCGCCGGCGTGGCCTGGTATCCCAGATCACGCTGCGCCTTCGATGAATCAGCGTACATCCGCTCGATCGAGAGTCGTACGCCTTCGAGCGGTACGTCCGGGTTTGCGCCGGTCAGCGTGCAGCGAAGCTCGTCAACCGCGGCGGCCGCAAGCGCGAGCGCGTACGGAGCGCGCCAACCCGGAACGGGTTTGCCGGTGATCTCGCCGAGCATTTGCCAGATCTCGTCCATGCTCAAATTCTCGCCGCCGACGATGTAGCGTTCGTGAATTTGCCCGCGCTGCAGTGCCGCGACGTGCGCGCGCGCGACGTCCTCCACCGCGACGAGGTTCATGCCGCCGCTGCCGGGCGCTTTCGCAACGATCTTTCCGCGGGCAAAGTCGAGCACGAGCTTTCCGGTCGGCGTCGGCTTCCGATCGCCGGGGCCGACCGGCGCCGTCGGCAGCAGCGCGACGACGGGGACGCGCGCGGCAAACGCCACGCGTTCTTGATCGAGTTTCGAGCGATGATAACCGCTCTGCGCGTGGCCTTCGGTCGCCGAACTCGAGGTCAAGATCGCCCGCTCTACGCCCGCGAAGTGCGCGGCGAGGAGCAGGCTTGCCGTACCGTCGACGTTGACCGCGCGGATCGTGGCGCGATCGCGAGGCGCAAACGAATAGAGCGCGGCACAGTGCACGAGATACCGGCAGCCGTCGAGCGTTCGCGCGAACGCGCCGACGTCGCGCAAGTCACCTTCGATCCACTCCACGCCCTGCGCGGGCGCAATTTTCGGCACGCGCGTCAGAGCGCGTACTCGGTAGCCGGCCGCACGCAGCTCGCTCAAGATGTGCGAGCCCACGAAGCCGGTCGCACCGGTAAGAAACACGAGCTCGCCCGAATCCATTTCGCGAGATACTTCTGCCGTGCGGAGGGCTCCTCGCGCGTTATCCGGTAACTACGCCCGCGAAGGAGTTTCGCACATGAAGCGTTTACCCGCCGCCATCGCGGCAATTTTCGCAGTTTCGCTCGCCGCATGCGGCAGTGGGATGACTGGAGCGGCGGCCCCGAGCAGTGCCGGCGCGCAGACGACGTCAGCCGCAATCGATCTTGCCGCCGGACTGGACGCGGCCGATGCCGGTGCAGCGGCCTACTGCCGTTCGACAAACGGCCAGGTCGAGGTACGCCACGCCGTCTACGGCAGCAACGGCACGAGCCTGCTCTTCCTCGCGGGCGTGCGGAGCTTCTGCCAGTACACCAGCAAGAGTGACGGCTCGCGCATTCATATCCTGTTAAGCACGCTGTACACCACCAAACCGACCCTGGCGGCGCTGGCATATTACCTGAAGCCGCCGCCGGGCTCGCACTGCAACGGTAATCCCGCTTCGTGTTATTGCTCGCAGCTCGGAGCCTCCGATCAGTTCGGCGGAACCTACGGCGCGGGCGGCGGATGGTACAAGAAGAAATCGATCGATCAGACGCTGGAAGCGTGTATCTTCCCCGACGAATCGTCGATCGACTCGTGGGGCTTGGCGTATCACGCGAACGGCATCATCCGCGGCATCGACCTCACGACGGTGATGCGCTATAAGTACCCCAGCGCTCACTGACGGCTATCATCCGGTCTCGGCCGGAAAGCTGGCGGCGGTGCAAACGTTTCTGGAGATGCGCGAGGCGCCGCAGTTGCGTCCGTCGCCCGCCGGCGGATCGTGGCGCGTCGAACGCTTCGAACCGATCGATCTGGAGCGATTCTACGCGCTTTTCCATCGGGTCGGCGACGAGCATTTGTGGACGCTTCGACTGCAGATGCCCCATGACGAGGTCGAGCGGCTGCTCGGCGATCCGAAATTCGAGCTCTACGTGCTCGCAACGGAGCGCGGCGACGAGGGCATGTTGGAGCTGGACTTCCGAGTCGATGGGGAGTGTGAGCTAAGCCTTTTCGGCGTCGCACCGACGCTCGTCGGAACCGGCGCCGGGCGCTTTCTCATGAACCGCGGCATCGAGATCGCCTGGTCGCACCCGATCGGACGCTTCTGGTTGCACACCTGCACGCTCGATCATCCCAATGCCCTGGCCTTCTACTGCCGTTCGGGATTCGTGCCGTATGGGCGGGCGATCGAGATCTTCGACGATCCGCGCTATCTGGGCCTGACGCGCCGAGACGCCGCCTCTCGGGTTCCTATTCTTTAGCTTTACGGATCGGGCTGAAAGATTTCTTCGACCGTCCGGCTGAAGATTTTTCCGATCTTGAACGCAAGCGGCAGGCTCGGCGCATACTTTCCGGCTTCGAGCGCGACGATCGTCTGACGCGCGACGCCGAGGCGGTCGGCGAGCTCTGCCTGCGACCAGTCCCGTTCGGCCCGTAAGACCTTCAGGCGGTTCTTCATCGCTGATAGTGACGGGTGACGAGAAAGCGCGCGACGGCCCAGGCGCCCATGAGAACGATCCAGGTCATCCACGCCGAAGGCCGCGGAAGCCCGGCGACTTCGAGGAAGCCGTATGTAACCGCGAGCAATGCCGTCACGGCCGCCGCGATTGCGAGAGACTCGGTCATTACGCGGCGTTCGAACTCGTCGGTCTCGACGAAGTACCGAAGGATCGCAGGCACGAGCAGCACGACCGGCACGAGAGGCACCAGCAGGATCGCATAGCGGAGCGCCCCTGTCGGATGCATCGCGTTCACTATGGCGATAGCGCCGAAGAGCACCGCCACGTAGACGACCATGAGGACAAACAGTTGCGCCAGGTACCGGCGGCCGGCGGCTTGCGTCGGATTGAGCTGTTTCATTCGCAAATAGTACGCCGTGAGCGACAAAATGTCAAGTTTCTACGACATTATATACTTG
>DATASC010000127.1:0-4527 GCA_036269355.1 Candidatus Cybelea sp.
CGACTCCGAAGCTCACCTGTGCGGGCGCGGCCAACGGCATAGCTGCAACGAGAATCGCTGCGGCAAAAATGGAAAGCGATCGCTTCATACGTATGGTGTCCTCCCCTCGGAGGCTTTCTTCTTACCCGTAACGAGCGGTCGCGCAGTTCCGCTTAATCAAATTCTGATTTCGCGCGTGCTTGCTCCTCCAGCGACGCTAACGTACGCTGGCAGCGCCCGCGCGAGCTACTCGGTGTCGACCGGGTCGTGCGATCGCGGCTGGCGCAGGAAGAACGCCTTGCTATACTTCGTGGCGAACGGCGTGAACGCTCGCGGCTTCTGCGTGAAATCGAAGGCGTCGGAGATGCTCGTAGCACGCCGATCGGTATAGCCGTCGGCGGTCGATCCGATGTACGGCAGGTTGAATGCCTCCTCGGCGAACTTGATGATGCTGCCGTATTCGTATTGCGTATGATCGACGTACGGCATGCTGGACGTGCTTTTGCGCGCGTACGGCGAGATGATGATGCAGCCGACGCGAATGCCAAGCCCGCGGAAGTCGAGCTGCGGCGGCGGGGCATTGTCGTACCAGCCTCCCCAGTCGTCCCACAGAACGACGATTGCCGACGATTTCCAGTACTTGCTTTCGCCGATCGCGTCGACGACCGATGCCACCCACGAGGGACCCTGGTCGCTCTGGGACTCCGGATGATCGGAATTTTTAACGCTGGGGGAGACCCACGTCATTTGCGCGAGCTGACCGTTCTGAGGATCGGTCAAGATCGTCGTTTCCGGAGTGATGATGTCCTTGTTCCAGTCCGGCCCGTAGCGAGTATATTTCATCGCTTCGAACGGTTCCCACATGCCCGCTCCGACGAGCTGCGTCGCGTAGTATTTCCAGCTAACGCCCGCGTTGTCGAGCGTCTGTGCGAGCGTCTTCCACTGATTGAAACACGGGAAGGGACCTTTGTTTGCATGTTCGACGCGATTCGATGTGATGTACGAGCTCGTGACGCCTTGAACGGAGTCACAATCCTGCGGGGGAAGCCCCGTCGGGATGTCGACCTCCGCCTTCGTCTTCGAGAGGTTGTCCGTTCCGGCGACTAGCGTTAAATGCGCCGTAAAGCTCCCGCCGAACTCGGTCGGGAACATCGCATCGGCGAGCACGTACTGATTCGCCATATCCCAATACGTCTGGACCAGCGACCGCTGAACATATGCATAGGCGCCATACTGTCCGTATTGTGCCGTGCCGAACTTCTTGAAGCCGTCCATCTTGCCGTTGTCCCACTCGCCCATCGAGGAATGCCACGAGTGCTCTAGATCCGCGTCTTTGAACGTAATCTGGTGCAGGTTGACCTTTTGTTTCTTGGCGTAGCCGTAGAGCGGCGCATTGGCCCCAGGATAACCCGCGAAGAAATTTTCGAAACTGCGATTCTCCTGAATGATGACGATCACGTGCTTGATGTATTTGTGTACCGGGTTTCCCGTCGCGGGCCGCTCATGCGCGGCATAGCGCGTCGCCGAGGGCAGCGACCATCCGCAACCCGCGGAGAAGACCAGCGCAAACGATGCGCAGACGAGCAACGGCGTCGATTCCATAGCAGACGTAGCTTTTCCAAGAAAGCGGCTCGGCCTTCAGCCGCCCGCACGCGGCAGGCTAGCGGACGTTCGTCAGCGTTGCGGCCGGTGCGGCACGGCGAGTCATCGTGATGCTTTCCTTTCGGCGAGCTCGCGAAGCTTCGTAACGGCGAGGGCGATGCGCCTGGCGCGCGTCTCGGCCTTCTTCGCGGCTTCGATCCACTGCACGTACTCTTTTCGATGCGAGTACGACATGCCGTCGTAAGCGCGGCGCTCTCGCGCTTTCATCGCTTTTTCAAAGTCCTGAGGAATCTCGACGGTACGGAGCTCACGATCGACCTCGATCGAGACGCTGACGCGATCTCCGCGCTCGATTTTCGCAGCGCGGCGCACGGAGGCGGGAACTCCGAGCATCGGTCCCATTCCCATATCGCAGATCGTCGTGCGGTGCTCCGTGCCGTTGATCTTCATTCGCACCGGGACGCGAATTCGGCCGCCGAGCGTTGCGAGCACCGCCGCCGGTACACGCACGTAGGTTGCCGACGAGCTCTCTACACCGGTCAAAACCGCGCGAAACTGCGGCACGCCGCTACGATGCCCTGCGCCAGACGAGGACGTTGGACGTACCCCAAATTTCGGGCGGCAGCGTCCGTATCGTGAGCGTATCGCCGGCGAGCTTGAACTGGCGTTCGAGCGTCGTACCCATGAGATTCGTGAAGACGCTGACCTCGACGTGATGGAAGACGCGATCGCCGCGCACTTCGTAGCGGCCGGCGTAAGCCAAGAAGTTTTGCAATGCTTCGGTGCGCTGCTCCTCGGAAGCGCCCGCGCCGGCCGGCGATTTCAGGTCGGGCCGGTGCGTTCCCGCGAGAACCGCCGCCATCCGCGCGTTCGCGCTGTAGATGAGATATCCAACCGGATCGGGGCCGAAGCGCGGTTTGGAAGAACCCTTTCCCTCGTCGACATCGAAGGTGACCAGGCTCCAGGCACCGACGATGCCCTCGTTCGTTGCGGCCGTCGCGGTCGAAACGTTGCCGAGCGCGGCGAGTAGACCGAAAGAGGCGGCCGCTTCGAGCACGCCCTTCCGCGAAACGGAGTGCAATGAACTCATTACTCGCGATTTCCCTCATCGCGGCGACTTCCTCCGCAGGTTCCGCGGCCGCGGCACTCTTCAGCAACGGCGACTTTACCGCCGCCGCGGCCGCGTATGCCGCTATCTTGAAAGGCAATCCGGCCGACGCGAGCGCTTCCCTTGGACTTGGGACGATCCGCCTCTATCAAAACGACTTGCGTGCATCCGAACCATTACTGGATTCGGTACTCGCCGCGGATCCGCAGAACGCGCACGTACAGCGGCTGATCGGCGAGGTGCTGCGGCGTCGCGCGGAGGCGGCGCGCCGGACGATACTCGACGGCGCCGAGGCGCGAGTTCCCTTCGTCGTCTCCGTGCCGCTTCCGGCGGTGCGGGTCGTCGCGAATGGGATGCCCGCCGTTTTCATCGTCGACACGGGCGCCGACGTCGCGCTCGAACCGGCCTTCGCCCGGCGCATCGGCGTAAAAACGAGCAACGCGGGCAGCGGAGTATTCGCGGGTGGATTGCACGCGCCGGTTCAGGCCGGAATGCTCGCGTCGCTCGCGCTCGGCGCGGCGACGGCGTACGACGTACCGGTGCACGTGATGGACACGCACGCCTCGAACCTCTTTCCCAAGCTGCACGTTGACGGGGTGGTCGGAACGACGTACTTCGAGCGATTCCTGACGACCATCGACTATCCGCGCAACGAATTGATTTTACGCCCGCGCTCGGCTTCGCGAGCATTTGAAGCGCAAGCCGAGGCTGCGAGCGCGACCATCGTCCCGTGCTATCTCGTCGGCGATCACTTCGTCTTCGCGCAGGCGCAGGTCAATCAGGCCGCTCCGGGCCTCTTTCTTTTCGACTCCGGTCTCGCCGGCGGCGGACTCATGCCGACCGAGCAACTCGTGACGGCAGCGCAGCTCTCGCTCGATTCGGCCGCGGCGGGCACGGGCTACGGCGGAGGCGGAGCACTTACGTCGGTTCCGTTCGTCGCACGGCGCATCGCCGTCGGCAGCGCGGTGCGGTACGGAGTAAAAGGCGTCTACACGCCGCAGGGAACGCCGTTTTCGATTTTTCCCTTCACCGTCTGGGGCGCGATCTCGCACGACTTTCTTCGCCATTACGCATTTACCGTCGATTTCGACGCGATGCGAATCGTGCTCGCTCGCTCTGGTCGCGAGGGCGATTAAGACGCTTGTCGAAGTGCGCGAAACTTTGGTCCGTGCACTTCTGCTCACTTTGATCGCCGCTATCGGTCTTACGTCATGCGCAGGTAACTTCCGCAACGGCTCGGCCGTCGTGCCGCTCGGCGTTCCGCAAGCGGCCCATCACCGTAGCGCGTCCGACGTCCAGCACATCATCATCATGGTTCAAGAGAACCGCAGCTTCGACGATCTCTTCGCCGGGTTTCCCGGCGCGGACGGAACGATGATTGGGAAGATTAGCGGCCGCCACGGATCCCGGCACATCCCGCTCCAAAAAGTCAATCTCGTCGAACCGTGCGATTTCGGTCACTCGTACCCCGGATTCCTAACCGACTACGATAACGGGCACATGGACGGGTTTAACGAGGAGGGCGTCAGCAAGAAATGCGAACCCGGGCCAGCGGGAAAGCGGCCATATCAATACGTCGATCCATCGCAAATCGCGCCATACTGGCAGATCGCCAACGCCTACGTGCTGGCGGATCATATGTTCCAAACGCAAGGCAGCGGCAGTTACACGGCGCACCAGGACCTGATTCGCGGCGGAACGATGGTCAACGAAGCACAAACGCGAAGCTTAGTCGATACTCCGACCTCGCTCCCGTGGGGATGCGACAATAACGTACCCGGCACCACAACGCCGCTCCTCATTTGGAGCGGTAGCGTCCTGCGCCATCAGGGTGGCGG
>DATASC010000128.1:0-3033 GCA_036269355.1 Candidatus Cybelea sp.
CCTGCTTGGTGGCCTTGATCGCAGCCGAAAAGCCTACACGAGAGACCGAGAGACCGACGTTGACTGCAGGTCGAACACCTGAGTTGAAAAGATCGGTCTCGAGGAAGATCTGTCCGTCCGTGATCGAGATGACGTTGGTAGGAATGTACGCGGAGAAGTCGCCGGCCTGCGTCTCGATGACGGGCAGCGCGGTTAACGAGCCGCCGCCCATGTCGTCTGAGAGCTTGGCCGCGCGTTCGAGCAGTCGCGAATGTAAGTAGAAGACGTCGCCCGGGTAGGCTTCGCGGCCCGGCGGCCGCCGGAGCAACAGCGACATCTCGCGATAGGACTGCGCATGCTTCGTGAGATCGTCGTAGACGATCAGCACGTCTTTGCCTTCGTACATTAGCTCTTCGGCGATGGCACAACCGGCGAACGGCGCGAGCCAGCGTAGCGCGGCGGCTTCGGCGGGGCTGACGGCCACGATGGTCGTGTACGCCATCGCGCCCTTCTGTTCGAGAATCTGTGCGAGGCTGGCGACCGTCGAGTTCTTTTGACCGATCGCGACGTAGACGCAGAAGACGTTGCGCCCGCGCTGATTGATGATCGTATCTACTGCCATCGCCGTCTTGCCGGTCGAGCGATCGCCGATGATGAGCTCGCGCTGTCCTTTACCGATCGGAATGAGCGCGTCGATCGCGCGGATACCGGTCTGCAGCGGCTGCTTGACCGGTTGGCGCTGGACCACGGTCGGCGCGACGTTCTCGATAGTGCGGTAACGCGTCGTCTCGATCTCGCCCTTTCCGTCGATCGCCTGACCGAGCGGATTGACGATTCGCCCGAGCATCGCTTCGCCGACGGGAACCGAGGCGATGCGCCCGGTACGCCGGACCGTGTCGCCCTCTTTGATATCGACGTCAGGGCCCATGATCACGACGCCGACGTTATCCTCTTCGAGATTGAGCGCCACGCCTTGAAGGCCGTTCGCGAACTCGACGAGCTCCGAAGAGCGCACGCCGCGAAGTCCGTAAACGCGCGCGAGATTCGCGCCCACTTCGATTACGGTGCCGACTTCGTCTTCCTGGACTCCGCTCTTGAACTGCTCGATCTGCTGTTTGAGAATTCCGGCGATTTCGTCTGCGTTTATCATTCGTCAACTTTCATCGTGGGTTTAGTTTGATTCCGATAGTTCTCGCGCGAGTGCCGAGAGACGCCCCGACACCGACGCGTCGATGCGCCTGTCGCCCATGACGATGCGCAGGCCGCCGATGAGCTCGGGATCGACGACCTCGGTAACCTCGAACTTCTTTTTATAATGCGCCTCGAGCTGCGAGACCAGGCGTAGGGACTCCGCGCGGTCGAGGGTGCGCGCCGATTCTAGCGTCAGCATCTCGACGCCCCGGGCGGCGCGCTCCAGCGAGACGTACTCCTCCACGATCGCACGCAGCAAGGACTCGCGACGCTTCCGCACCAGCAGCAAGAGCGCGTGCAGCGCGATCGGGTGAACCTTTCCGTCGAAAATTTGCAGGAGCATTCGCTCCTTCGAGGGACGGTCGATCACGGGCGACTCGTAGAACTCGCGCACCCGAACCGGTCCGCCGACTGTGGCCGCGAGCGCGTTCAAATCGGCCGTCACTCGATCGACCACGTTCTGCTCGCGCGCGAGCGCTGCGATCGCAACCGCATAGCGGCGCGCCAGCGTGCGGTTAACCACGAGCCGCATCTCCCAGCGAACCGGCGAACCCTTCGATGAAGCGCGCGTCGACCGCCGGATCGACGCGTCGAGCGGCCTCCTCGCGCGCGACTCGCAGCGCGCGCTCGACCAGCTCGTCGCGAAGGCGCTGACGGGCCGCGGTACGCGCACGCTCGAGTTCGCGCCCGGCATCGGCCAGCGCGCGTTCACCGGCCTCGGTCGCCTCCTGCAGAAGGGCCACGCGTTCGTGCTCGGCACGCGCGCCGGCGCGCCGTTCGATCAATTCGGCGTCGTGACGCGCGGTCTCGACCTGCTCATGAAGCGATTCGAGGGCACTCTTGACCTCGTCGCGATGACGCTCGGCTTCGCCTATTTGACGATTGCTGCGTTCCTGCGCCGCCATAACGACCGGAACGATCCAGCGGAACCATATGTAGGCGAGCACGCCGAGGAATATGACCGACGAAACGACCTGACTCCAGATCGCAATTTTAATATAGAACTGTGCGTCGTTCATTGCGCAGCCTCGGGAATGACTCGATCGAGCATGACCGTCGCGAGCCCGCGCACGGTCTCGCTCTCGCCGGCGCGCGCCTTTTCGAGCTCAGACTGCGCGGTTTTCTGCGCCGCCTCGATCGTGCTTTTTGCTTGCTGCGAGTATCGGGTCGACATCTCGGCAGCTTCGTTCGACGCAACGGCGCGTGCCGCGGAGACGCGGTGCTCCGCCTCGCGGCGAGCGGCGGCACGGATCCCTTCGGCCTGTTCGCGCAGATCGCGCGCCTCTTCTTGATACCGGTCGTAATCGGAGACCAGGCTGTTGATGTAATCGCGGCGTTTTGCGATCGCTCGCCCGACCGGCCGCAAAAAGACCAGGTTCAATAAAGCGAAGAAGATCGCAAAGTTGAACAGCTGAACGAAGAGCGTACCGTCGAGCGAGAGAAACATCGCGCTTCTTTAGTGACCGGTGACTTTCGCCATGAGCGCGGCCAGCGGTGCCAAGCCGAAGATCATGTAGAACGCTAGGCCCAGCGCGATGATCGGAAACGCTTCCAGCACGCCGACGCCGAGAAACATGAACGTCATGATGTTCGGACGTGCTTCAGGTTGACGGGCAATCGCCTCGACCGCCTTGCTCGCGACGATACCGTCGCCGATGGCCGAGCCGAATGCAACGCCGGCGACGATGATGCCGAACGCCAGCAGGGTAAACGCGGCTACTAACGCTTCAGGACTCAAGAGCGTAACCTTTCTTAATGACTATCGTCGATCGCCAGCGAGAAGTAGACGATCGCCAAGAGAGTGAACACGAACGCTTGAACGGTACCGACGAAGAAGTTGAAGAATTGAGTGAAGAACGGAAC
>DATASC010000129.1:0-2693 GCA_036269355.1 Candidatus Cybelea sp.
ATCGTGGAGGCATTGCGGGTCGATGCCATCGGGGATTCGGGTCAGCCGTACGGAGGCCGGGCCTTCAACGACTGCATCGCAGCCGCGCAGCGGCGCGGGATCTCGGTCGTACCGGTGCGGCGCGGGATGCGCTACGCGACCGACGACGGCGTGGCGTTCGACGCGCTCGCGCCCGAAGAACCGCTCCTCGCCGACGGACCGAACGACGTCAACGAAAACTCTGTCGTGCTGATGCTGCAGTATCGCTGCTCCGCTTGTCCGCGTCCGTTCCGCATGCTCTTCACGGGCGACGCCGGCGCGGAGTCGGAAGCACGCATGTTGGCGAGCGGCACCGATCTCGAAGCCGACGTTCTCAAGGTTGGCCATCACGGATCGGCGTACTCCTCGACCGCAGCGTTCGTGGCCGCCGTGCATCCGCGCTACGCGCTGATCAGCGTCGGGCGCCACAATCACTTCGGGCATCCTGCTCCCCCGACGCTCGCGACGCTCGTGCGCACCGGCGCGACGGTCTACCGCACCGACCGCCGCGGCGCGATCACGGTGCGCGCGGAACCGCTTTCGGTGGAAACGATGCTGACGACCGAACAATCGTTTGCCGGCGCAGCGCAGTAGGGATCGCGCCTACCGCGTGGCGATAGCGGCCGGCCGCCGGTTGTCGCGGATGTCAAGTAGTAGTTGGCACACAACGCGGGTTTTCGGTGATACGATCCGCAGGAGAGAGTCAGCTTCTGCCGGCCGCCCGCTTGATCGATCACCGATCGTCGAGGCATCAATAGAGGTCAAACGATGGTAACCAGACGAGCGTTCTCCACCGCTTTGCTTACCGGGATCGCAACCTCGGTCGTGGGTATCTCCGCTCCGGCGCGTGCGACGCAGCTCGCGTCTCGCAATGTCGTGTTGATCCACGGGCTCTACGCCGACGGATCGTCGTGGTCGGACGTCATCCCGCGCCTGCAGGCCGCGGGCATGCGAGCTACCGCTGTCCAGACTACGCTTCGATCGTTCGCAGATGACGTGGCGCTCACGCGCCTCGTACTCGGAATGCAAGACGGCCCGACGGTACTCGTAGCGCATTCGTTTGGCGGAATGATTCTGAGCGAGACCGGCGTGCATCCTAGCGTATCTTCGCTCGTCTACGTGGCCGCTCGCGCACCCGATGCGGGTGAAAACTACGCTGGGCTCGCCGCCAGATTTCCGAAGCCCCCGGCAAGTGCTGGGCTCGTTACGACCGATGGATTTCAGCAGCTGAACCGGGACGCTTTCCTAAACGATTTTGCAAATGGCGTCGACCCGGCCAAAGCGCGCCTCCTGTACGCGGTTCAAGCACAAAATGCTGCGACGCTTCCAGCGACGGCGAAGACGACGGTCGCCGCGTGGCGTTCAAAACCGTCCTGGTACGCGGTCTCGAAGCAAGATCGAACGATTAATCCAAACCTGGAACGTTTCATGGCGGCTCGCATGAAGGCAACGACGATCGAGGTCAACGCGGGCCACCTTTCGTTGATCAGCCACCCGCGAGAGATAGCCGGCCTCATCCTCGCAGCCGCAGGCGGCCAAGCCACAATCTGACACGGGGGGACTCACACAGTGGACTTCCTCAAGCTCAAGCGTCGGAACCGCGCTCGGGGCGCTAACGGGGGCGACCGCCGCCAGGAACGGGATCGCCGCAGAAGTCGGCGCGCCAGCTCGAACTACACGCCCAAGACGTTCTGATCGCAAATCTCCTAGCGTACGACAGCACCCGCGAACGAAAGCGTCTCCTGCGCGACGAGCTCGTCGCGCAGGGTGACCGTCATGTCGTACAGCGTGTGCATGTTCTCAGCCTCGGCTCGCGCGTTTGCGCTCAAGCGACCTGCGCGGCGACGGATGGCGCCGACCGCTTCGGCGACCTCCAACGTATCGCTTCTCACCGTGCGCGCCAGCCTCCCGATCTCGACCGCGATGACGGCAAAGGCTCGCCCTCGCTCTCCGGCCCGTGCGGCGCCGATCGTCGCGTTGAGCGCGAGCAGCTCAGCGTCTTCGGCAACTTCGATCAGCTTGAACAAGATCGTTTCGGCGCGAAGGCTGCTCTCGTCCATCTCGCCGGTGCTCGTTCGTACGCCGTCGCCGAGGGACACTGCACTTGCCATCGACGCGAGCGCTTCGGAGAGACTTGCAGCCCGATCGTGGGAGAGCTGGCCGCCGATGCTGAGCTCCTGGACCTCGGCGAGCGTACGGGACGTTATCGCCTGTGAGCTGGCGATCGAGGTCTCGACGGCAGCGAGGCACGTTCCCATTTGCGCGAAGATCCGGCCAACGCCGGCGAGGGCGTCGCGGGCGGATGCCGACAAATCGCGCATGCGGCTCGCGACGATACGAAAATTGCCTCCCACGTCGTTCAGGTGCGCCGACTCGATCGCGGCATGCATGCCCAGCGTTCCTATGCGCGATGAATTGCGCCCCACCGCATCGACGGCCTCGCGCGCCGCTATCCTGCTCTCGCTCATCCTCTCGACGAGTTGACGACCGCCGGCGAGAGCCTCGGTCGTCTGTTCGAGCTGACTTTTCAGGAGCTGAACGCGCTGCGCCGACTCGGTGGTTTGGAACGCGGCGGTCATCCGAACGAATCCTCCCATGCGCGCACGACGATCAATATTGGGTCTTCTGATCGCCAGGGTGCCTGCTTTTGACGGGCGACGCCCGGGACACGGTAC
>DATASC010000130.1:0-8808 GCA_036269355.1 Candidatus Cybelea sp.
AGGCCGTCATCCATAAGTATCTGCACCTCGTCAAGTACGTTGCGGGACGGCTCTCCGTCAATTTGCCTTCAAACGTCGACATCAACGACCTGATCAACGACGGCGTCTTCGGCTTGATGGATGCGATCGAGAAGTTCGACGACGCGCGATCCGTCAAGTTCGAGACCTACGCGATAACGCGCATCAACGGAGCGATTCTCGACGCACTGCGCTCACTGGACTGGGTTCCGCGTACCGTTCGGCAGCGGGCTCGCGAGATGGACCGCGCGTTCGAGGGGCTCGAGGCCGAACTCGGCCGCGATCCCACCGACGACGAGCTCGCCGCGCGCCTCGGCGTCTCGATACGCGAGCTCGACGTGGTGCGCCAACGGGTTCGCGGCACGAGTCTGGTGTCGCTGGAAGAACCGCTTCCGAGCAGCGGCGAACACGAGCTGTCCGTCGGCGATACCATCGAAGACAGCGAGAGCGACGTTCCGGGCGAGATCGAGCGCGACGAGCTTCGGCACGAGCTCGTGAGCGCGGTCGAGGGCCTGCCGCATCCCGAACGGACGGTAATTCGTCGCTACTACTTTCGCGGCGACACGCTCAAACAGATCAAGGACGAGCTCGGCGTCTCGGAGTCTCGTGTCTCGCAGATCCACGCGCAGGCCGTCGGGCATTTGCGTCAAAGGCTGCGAGCATCGGGGGAATAGTATGCGCGCGATAGCTCTTTGCATTTGCGCGGCGCTGC
Organism: Candidatus Cybelea sp.; assembly: GCA_036269355.1. GTDB lineage: Bacteria > Vulcanimicrobiota > Vulcanimicrobiia > Vulcanimicrobiales > Vulcanimicrobiaceae > Cybelea. Next base: position 731 of record DATASC010000130.1, read on the forward strand.
TCGCGGGGTGCGGGAGCGCGGCGCCGTTTTTCGGCGGTTCTGAATCTGGGGCGGCAGCTCTTGCGGCTGCGAGAACTGGTGCCGCGAACGATGCGCTTCTCTACGTCGCCAACAACACCGGCAGCGGCGGCGACGAGGTCTACGTCTACGCGCTATCGAGCGGCAAGCTCGTTCAGACGCTCGCGGGTCTGCCCGGCGTAGGCGGCCTCTGCACCGATGTTGCAAACGACGTGTTCGTGCCTATGAATACGTCGGAAGCGATTCGAGAGTACCGGCACGGCGGTAAGAATCCGGTTGCGACTCTCGTAGATCCTAAGGGTCTCCCCGTGGACTGCTCGGTGGACCCGACGACCGGTGACCTCGCGGTCGTCAGCGACTGCACGCCGTATACCTGCGACTATGGCAACGTCGCCATCTATACCGCGGCGCGGGGTAAGCCTAAATACAATTCGCCTTCGAACATGCAAAACGAGTATAACTGCGGATATGACGACCTGGGCGATCTCTTCGTTGCCGGGATGACTCCCGGTGCATTTGCGCTCGCCGAACTTCCCAGGCAGGGGAAAAAGTTCGTTCCCATATCCAACGAACAGCCGATCGGTTTCCCCGGTGGCGTCAAGTGGGTGGGCAAGCATCTGCTGATCGCCGATGCAGAAAAGAACGTTGTCTATCAGTTCGACATTCGGGGAAGAGTTGCTAAACGTGTCGGCACGATCCAACTCCTCGACATGAAGCACGTCGAGGGATACTCAATTTCGAACGATACGCTCTATGCCGCCGATGCGAACGGTCTCGATGTCGCCTTCTATCACTATCCTGCCGGCGGCAAGCCCTTCAAGAAGATCTATGGCTTCGACGATCCGATCAGCACCGCGGTAAGTTTGTAAGCGATCACGTTCTTCGCGCGTCACCCTTCGACAGGCTCAGGGTGACAGCGTTAACATTCCTCAGCGCCTGCGCGAAGCGCAGCCCCGAGCGAGGCCGTAGGCCGAGTCGAAGGGTCAGGGTGACAGCGTTAACATTCCTCAGCGCCTGCGCGAAGCGCAGCCCTGAGCGAGCCCTTCGACAAGCTCAGGGTGACACAGAAAGCGCTCCGCTAGGTTTCGGCGTCGAAATAGTCTAGCGTCGGGCTCGCGCGCACGATGATCGAGTCGAGGCCTTTGACGAGCGGTTCGGTCGTGTCGAGCAAGAGTTTGTCGGAATCGGGATAGTAGCAAGCTTCGACCTCTTCGGTTCGGCCCAAGAGCAGCACGGTAGCAGGTGCGCTGCTGTCATTGAGGAGCTGGTGCGCTCCGCTCTCGCCGACGGGCAGCGCGATAAAGTCGCCCTTGCGGCAGCGAAGCGTTCCGGATAGGGTTCGAACGCTCGGCTCGCCTTCGAGCACGAAGAAGAGCTCCTCTTCGCGCGCGTGGCCGTGCAGCGGGCAGAATCGTTTCCCCGGATCGATCGTGCTGACGCGATATCCGAGCTTGCGCGCGCCGATGACGAAACCGACCTCGGCGTCGTGGCAGGCGTATTGCGTCGGCTGCTCGTCGCGCTCCACGCGCTCGTCGCGAAAGTCGAGCTCGTCGAGGTTGACGCGGAGTACCTCGGCGCCGGCGCGGCTATAGAGCACGTTGTAGAGCGCCGGATAGGCGCCCCCGAGCAGCGAATGGCCTTTGCTCAAAAGCAGGCGCTCGGGATTCTCGCGTAAGATGCGGCGCAGTCCGAGTGCGGCCTTGCGCGCATCGGGATACGCGCTTTCGTCGTGCAGCGCGAGCGCGCCGGCGGGCGAGCCGACGACTGCGTCACCGGCGATGACCGTTCGACGCGAGGGAAGGCTCAGAACGAATTCGTTTTCGCGGCGCTGGTCGTTAAGACGTATCGCGAAGATGCCGGGGCCGATCGGTTCGCGGTGCCGCGGGGCGATGACCAGTTCCGCCTTAAGTTTGGCCGCGAGCTCGGTCGCCGCGGGTTCGCGGTCGGGCGTCATGACGACGACGTGCTTGGCTCCGCCGCGTGTCGAAATCTCGTCGAGCTCGGCCGCATCGAGCGGAAGCGGATCGACGAGGACGCCTTCGCCGTCCTGCTCGATGACGAAATGTGCGGCGGCCGTGAAAGGCGGCTCGGGCAACAAGCGAGCAATTACGGAGATGCCGGGGACGGCGAGCGGCTGCAACATGGTGGGCGCTCTTAGTACGATGCGCTGGAGGTAATCGCATGCAAAAGAGAGTCGCGCGAGGCGAAACCCGGATTTTTCCCGCGCTTGCGGTGCTCGTGCTTCCGGCGTTTCTAGCCGCGCTCCCCAATCGCTATCAACTGATGCCGCGCGAATTTTCGTTCACTGCCGGCGCGGCGCTCGCGATTCCGATGCTCCTCGCGGGATTTTTTCCGGCCAACTCACTTTTCGCGCGCATCGAGCGCTATGCCATAGCGATCGGGGCACCATTTGCAGGGGCCGTGGAGCTCGCTCTGCTCGCGGTGCTCTTCGTCGACATGGTGAAGCCGAACTCGGGAATGGATGGGCTCACGCTCCTGTCGACGTCGATCGCGATTTGGGTGAACAACGTCATGATCTTCGCGCTCGTCTACTGGGAGATCGACCGCGGCGGTCCGGAGGGGCGGGCGAGCGGCTGGAAAGGGAGGGTCGACTTTACGTTTCCAAAGGGGGACCCTTCGGACCGCGTTCCCGACGACTGGCAACCGCGTTTCGTCGACTATCTCTCGCTCGCATACAATACCTCCACCGCGTTTAGCCCCACCGACGTGCTGCCGCTCCGGCCGCGGGCGAAGATGCTGATGATGGTTCAGAGCTTCATCTCGCTGGTCACGGTCGTCGCCGTCGGCGCTCGCGCGATCAATATTTTGGGCAGCCAGTAGCGTCCGATCGCCTTTCGCCGGCCCGCAACTTGTGTGGGTTGACGGCGAACTTGTGTGTTACGAGCTCCGTCCGGCGCGGCTATGATTGATGCGTAGTCACGCGCGTCACGGAAGGAAACCGGATGAAGATCGCTGACCTTCGACGATTCGCACTCTGCGGCTTGGCCGCGTCGCTCGCAGCGGGCTGCGCGGGAGGGACGCAAGCAGTCGGTGTGCCGAGCGCGGTCGCGCAGCGGCCCGCGCTGGAACCAGGCCATCCCGGCGTTCTGCCGGATTCGTTTCGGCGTGGGATTTACGTCGCAACATCGTTCGGCACGACGATTCTCGGATACCGTGCGAACAACAGTAAGAACCGGCCGCCGATTTGCACCGTGCACGGCGCATACGCCCCGAACGGCGTCGCGGCGGACAGCGATGGGAATCTTATCGATCCCGATGGATCGAGCACGATCACGATCTTCAAAGGCCCGAAGATGTGCGGCCGAAAGCTCGGATCGATCCACGACCAGTACGGTCCGCCAACCGATGCTTCGAGCGTTCACGCGGCGACGGGGACGATCGCCGTTGCCAGCATCTTCAAACCCAGCGGCGGCGGGAGCATCGCCGTGTGCACGCTCGCGGGGGGCTGCACGAAGAATCTTCGTATCGCCAGTATGTACGAGGTCGCCGGGGTCGCCCTCGCTGCTAACGGCGACTGCTGGGCCTCGGCCACGAATTCGGCCGGCGTCGCGTTGCTGACGTACTTCAAGGGCTGTTCCCGATCCGGGCAAACAGCGACCGGCTTCCAAAACTCGTACTACGGCGGCCTGGACATCGATGGAGAAGGCCACCTGCTCGCGATAAGCGCGTTCGATGGCAACCTGTACGTTTACAACGGCTGTAACCCGGGATGCTCGCTCGTCGGGGGCCCGTACTCGCTGCAAGGCGAGGCCGTTTTCGGGCACCTCAACAAGAAATCGACCGAGTTTGCGACGGCCGATTTCGTGACCGGCAGCGTCGACGTGTACGCGTACACGCCGAAGAAGATCGCGTACCTCTACAGCTTCAATAACGGATTGAGCTCCTCGCTCGAGCCCCTGGGCGTCACGTATAACTTCCGCGCGAACCGGTAGCTCGAAGCTCGGCGCCTAGGTCTTTGCTTGCGATTGACTGCTGTCGCTGGGTTTTGCGCCGGCGCTTCGTATGTTTGTGAACGAGCAGAGAAGATTGAACCAGAACGGGCCGCCGAGCGCAAGCGCGACCCAGGTCAATAGCATGCCTTCCCAGCGATAGTATTGAAGTCCGGCGCTCGTTTTTGACATCCATCCCCAGTTGTCGAAACTGATATGAACGTGCGCGAACTGTGTAACGTCGAAAGCGTCGCCCTTTGTTGGGCCATTGGTTAAAGAGACCGGCGCTTTGTTTTCACTTGTGCTGGGAGCTGAACTCGGCGGCGTCAGGTTCGGCGCAGGGCTCGGGCATGGGCTGGTTGCAGCGAGGGTTTGGCAGGCTTGCTTGACCACGCGGTCGGAGATTGCGGTAAGCTCCGCCGGCTTGGCGACCGAGAGGGTGCGCACCATTTCCAGCGTGTCGACGCCCGAAAACGTCACGATGAAGAACGCGATGACGATGATGATCCATTGCGTTTGTCGCGCGTACCAGCCGGAGACGCGGTCCATCTCGGCGTTAAACCATGCGTCCGTGGCGGCCAGCAGTTTCGTGTACTCGCCGTTTGCTTGCGCCAGGATCGCTAGCAACTGCTGCTTCAGCTTGGCGTGCTGCGGACCGAGTCTTCCGACAACGGCCTCCAAGTTTGCAACGGCGTTTAGCGGAGCTGCGACGGCGGCTTGTGCGGCGGCCGTGGTGGCCGCGCCCGAAGGATCGGTGGTAGCAGTCGGCGCGGGTGTGGGCGGGTCGGCTATGGTCGGCAACAGCTGCCAGAGTGCACTGGAGAAGTTGCGAGCGTCGAGATAGGACGGAGGCCGACTCTTAGCTACATCAAAGAATTTCGCTACGCCCCTCGTTTCGTCCGTACTCAGGAGCTGGTTCGGTTTTGGCGAGTTGGCTGCAATCAGCGGGTGATTAAAGACTTTGGACGCGAGCTCATCGGTGCCCAACAGATTGGCAATGCCGCGGAATAAGTTCCAGCCTCGCAACGCAAGAAACGCGGCGATTCGCTCGTTGACCCACGAAGAAAGACAACTCAAACCCGCATATACGCCACAAATGACGATCGCGATGTTCAAGATCTGTGAGAGGCTCATACAGTGCCCTCGCTCGGTTGCTGGGAGTGGCCGATTTAGCTTAATCGATTGGCCCTCCTGCCCAGGCAATGCGTCGGTAGGACGACCGTTTTGACCAGCGAAGCGTCCTATCGCGTTATGCCGGATAGCGGAATGTCGTTACGCGAAAGCCCGAAAGCGCAGGAGGCGCCGCGCGGATACGGCTGGATTCCCGATGTGCCCGACGAGCGAGACTTTCTCTATTCGGCTCCCTTGGAGACCGTCAACAGACTGCCCGCGAGCGTCAGCCTTCAGTCGAGATGTCCGCCGGTCTACGACCAAGGACGACTCGGCAGCTGCACCGCCAACGCAATCGCGGCCGCCATTGAATACAGTCACAAGCCGCGGTTTACGCCATCACGGCTATTCATCTATTACAACGAGAGGGTGATCGAAGGAACCGTCGATTCCGACCCCGGCGCCCAGCTTCGCGACGGCATTAAATCCGTCGCGATCAAGGGCGTATGTCCCGAGACGGATTGTCCATATCATATTGCCGACTTTAAGCGTAAGCCGAGCGCGAAGGCGTATGCAGATGCTGCCAAAACCAAGGCGACGCAGTATCTGCGAATCTCGCAGGACCTCGTTCAGATGAAGGGTTGCTTGGCCTCGGGATTCCCGTTCGTCTTTGGCTTCACCGTGTACGAATACTTTGAATCTACGCAGGTCGCAAAAACGGGCATCGTGCGGCTTCCGACCTCCAGCGACAAAATGATCGGCGGACACGCCGTGATGGCGATCGGCTATAACGACAAAACGCAAACCTTTCGCGTTCGGAACTCCTGGGGTCCGCAGTGGGGACAACGCGGCTACTTTACGATGCCGTATGCCTACTTGATGAGCCGTCACCTATCCAGCGACTTCTGGACGATTCGGAAGGCCTGATGAGCGCCGGCGCCGGCATGACGAACGTGGAGTCGTTGCTGCGGCACTATGCGGCGGCCGGACCATTGATGGAGCGGGCGTTGGGGCCAATACCGTTCGTCTGGTCCACACTGCCCGGCGGGTTCGATGGTCCAACGATCTATCACGGGCCACTTTCGCCGAAGACGCGTCCGAAGGCGCCGGTGGTCGACGTGCCGATGGCGAGCGGGCTCCATCGTTATCCGGCGCTGTCGGCGGACCGCGTCGAGGGCTTGGTGCGTTACGGCGCGGTCGAGATCTACTCGTGGACGCCGAGCCGCGACGATCCGACGCGTGCGCGGTTCGCGCGCATCTTACTTGAAGCGCCGACATCGGACTCGCAACATCTAAACGACGGGCTCGACGCGGTTGAAGCGGTTCTGCGGGAAGGCAAGCTAGAGTCGCTGCGGATCTACGACGGCGGGACGGGCGCGGCGCTGTGGATTCCATTTACCGACAAGCCGTCGTACGAAGATTTGCGTTTGTGGCTGCACGCAGAGTGCGCCGACGCTGTGGAGCGCCATCCAGACCTGCTGACATTAGCTGCCAACGTAAAGGGCGGCGCGCCGGTGCACTTACACGTGCAATCGAACGCAGTCGGACGATTCAGCGCAGTCCCGTTTTCGGTGCGGGCCAGCCCCGGTTTTCCCGTCGCCATTCCGGTCGACCCGAACGCACTTGAAAAGGAGGACGCACCCTTCGTCAACGGCCGGGTGCGCATCGAGAACTTCGGCGAATGGATGAAGAAGTACGAGGACGCATTCACGACGCGTGCAGACTCGTTTTATCGGCAGGCGTTCGGCGATCGCGCGGAACGCCGGAAGGTTAGCGTTGCGCCGGCCGGCGCCGAACGGACGAAGATGGCGGCGCAGAAGTCGCACGGCCCGATCGTCAGCGCCGCGATTGCCGTGCTACAGGACGGGCAGTCGCACGATGCCGAGTCGATCTTAACCATCGCGGAGAAACGCGGGCTCTTCGGCGCGCCGACGACGCAGAAGTATGTGTACACGTCGCTCATCGAATACATCGCGCGAGCCATCGGCAACGGGCGCAAGCCGGCAATCGTACAGAACGCGGACCGCTCGTTTCGCATCAACGAGCCGCCCGATCTTTGGCCGGCACTTCCGGATGAGGCCGCGCACGCGCCCTCTACCGAGATTGCGGCGCTGATCGAGCGGCTCGACAAGAGTGCCGACGGCGCCGACACCGCCGCCTTCGAAGAGGCGGTTTGCGACGCTTTCGAGGCGCTGGGTTTCTCGGCGACGCACGACGGTGGTCAGAAGGCACCCGATGGGTACGCGGACGCGCCGCTCGGCCCGCTCTCGTATCGTACGATGATCGAATGCAAATCGGGCGACGAGGGGATTAACGACCCGGGCGTATTCGAGGCGGCAAAGTTCAAGGAAGCCTTTGGCGCGCAATACTGCGCGCTCATCGGACGCGCGTTTTCGGGCGAAATCGAGGTCGTAAAGGAGTTGCGCAACCACGGTGTGAGCGCGTGGACGGTCGAGGACTTGCAGACCGTACTGCGCGTGCCGGCAAACCCTCTGGAGATCCGAGCTCTGCTCGCGCCCGGCTTCGCGTCGGAAGCGCTCGACGATCTCGTTTGGGAGCGGGAACACGGTCGCGCGAAGCGCGTGCGGCTGATTGCCGACGCAATCGTTCGAACGGGCTGGACGACCCAAGCCGGCTATCGCGGCGACGCGAACGAGGCGCCGAAGATCACCGAGGACGTTGCGATGGTGCTCGTCAACGCAGACTTAGCGGCGCAAGGCAGCTCCGCGACCTGCGGCCGCGACGACGTTCGCTCGGCGATCGAGTATCTCGCTAATCCGTTAGTTGGGCTCGTCGAGCGAGACGCTGCCGACGGCAGCATCGTGGTGCTTAGCTTCGGCGGAGATCGAGCTCCATGACCGGAAGCATCCTGCCGCCACCAACGATAAATTCATCCTTGACGCACGACCATGTCCGGCATTACCGACGCCATGAAAGCCTCGTCGTAGCCCCAAGCACGCTTAGACCGAAGCGCCAGCTCGGTGAGCACGCCTGCCTCCG
>DATASC010000131.1:0-7722 GCA_036269355.1 Candidatus Cybelea sp.
GCAATCGTTCGTCAGATACATACGCAACGTCGGGAATGAGCGGCCGGCATATTTCACCCGTAGGCGTGATGCGAAAACGCCACTCGGGACCCACTCTGCCGCGTCCCTGTGCCCACCGAGTGAGCTCGACCGTAAGCGCACCTTGCAGCCAAGAATGCGTTCGTTGCGGGCTCACTTTTTGCAGTGGCCGTCCTCGAACCCATTCCATCTCGGGCGTCGTCTCCGGCAATACGATCTCGTGGTGCGGCATAGCCTCACACAACTCTATCACTCTGTCTTCCGCTCCCGCAAGAGAACGAAAAGTACGGAACATTACATAGAAACGACTAGCGCCACCGCGTAAACCGCGAGGCCGGTGCCGTCGCCGGTATAGCCCATGCCCTCGCTGGTTTTCGCCTTTACGCTGACCGCGCCGGCCGGCAGATCGAGCCGCCGCGCCACGTTCCCGCGCATGGATTCGAGGAACGGAGCGAGTTTTGGCCGATCCACGATGATCGTCGCATCGACGTTGCCGATGGTGAAGCCGGCATCGCGCACGGCGGCCGCGCAGCGCGCGAGCAGTTCCATCGAATCGGCACCCTTCCAGCGTTCGTCGCTGTCGGGGAAGCGCGTTCCGAGATCGCCGAGCGCGGCCGCGCCGAGCAGCGCGTCGGAGAGCGCGTGGGCGAGCACGTCGCCGTCGGAATGGCCGAGCGGCCCGCGCTCGAAGGGAATCGTTACGCCGCCGAGGATGAACGCGCGGCCTTCGACGAGCCGATGTGCGTCGAAGCCGTGTCCGACCCGCATCATTCGCGTGCCTGAAGAATCGCGGCGGCGCGCTCCACGTCGCCCGGCATCGTCACCTTGAAGTTCTCGCCGGTCGAATGCACGACGATGACCTCGAGTCCGGCGCGCTCGAGCAAAGCCGCGTCGTCGGTCGCCTCGATTGCATCGCCGGCCGCACGCACGTGCGCGTCGAGAAGGTCTCCGCGCATCGCAAACTGCGGCGTCTGGGCCGCCCAGAGCGTAGCGCGGTCGAGCGTGGCGTCGACTCGCCGCGATTGCAGTTCGACGCGCTTGATCGTGTCGACTACCGGCGCCGCAAGCAACGACGCTCGCCGGGCGCGCACTTCACGCATGCCGGCGCGCACGTCATCGCTCGTCACGAGCGGGCGCGCGCCGTCGTGAACGAGAACCGCGTCGCACGTCTCGGAGACCGCACGCACGGCTTCGTAAACGCTCTGCTGACGGATCGCGCCACCGCGAACGGCCCGAACGGAACTCTGCGGTGCAAGACGCGCGAGGAGTTCGCGCATCGGTTCGATAGATTCGGGTTCGGTAGCAACGACGATTTCTACGATCTCCGGCATCCCAGCGAACGTTCGAATCGACCATCCGACCATCGGGAGCCCTGCGAGTTCGACGAATTGCTTCGCCCGGCCGAATCGCGTGCCGTGGCCGGCCGCCACGATCGCGGCCGCCCATCTCAAGAGGCGACGCCTTCGCGCTTGGGCCGCGCGAAGATCATCCGTCCCGCCACGGTCTGCAACACGCTTGTCACGATGACGTCGGTCTCTTCGCCGATCAGCCGCCGCCCGTGCTCGACGACGATCATCGTGCCGTCTTCGAGATAGCCGACGCCCTGATGAAACTCTTTACCTTCGCGAATCACCGCCACGTGCAGCTCTTCGCCGGGGAGAACAACCGGCTTGACGGCGTTCGCGAGCTCGTTGACGTTGAGCACCGCCACGCCCTCGACGTGCGCGATCCGATTGAGATTATAATCGTTGGTTATCAGCTTCGCACCGAGTTCTTGCGCGAGGCGCACGAGCCGCGCGTCGACGTTTCCGGGCGCCATGTCGGTGAAGTCGCGCTCGCTGATCTCGACGACGGCCAGCTCCTGTAAACGGCTTAGCACGTCGAATCCCCGCCGCCCACGCGTGCGCTTGAGCGGATCGACGGAGTCGGAGATGGCTTGGAGCTCGCGCAGGACGAAGCGCGGCACGATCAGCTCGCCGTCCAGAAAGCCGCTCTCGACGATCTCCACGATTCTTCCGTCGACGATCGTCGACGTGTCGACGAGCTTCGCAATGCCGCCGCTCAGTCCGCCCGCAACGCCTCGCGGGACCGGCACGATGCGAATTTTCGCGCCGATGCGAGCACCTAAATAGGCCGCAAAAATGGCGACGATGAGATAAAGGACGATAGCAACGTACGTTCCCGCGCGCCCCAAGTCGGAGATGAGCTCGAAGACGATGCCCTTGATCAGAAACGCGATGAGCAAGCCGGCGACGAGGCCGACGGCGCCGCCGGCAATCTCCGCCGGCGTGAGCCGTTCCATCGCGCCCTCCGTTTGACGCAGCTGCTTCTCGAAGAGAGCCTGAGCGAGCGGAGCGAGGAGAGCACCGACGATCGCTCCGACGACGGGTGAGAGAATCAAAAAGGCAACTTGCAGCGCCTCGTTCGCAAAGTGCGGCGAAAACAAGCTAAAGTACGCCTCGCGCCCCAGCAGAAAACCTGCAACGCCGAAGACGATGACGAAGGCGAGGCGCAAAACCGTTTCGGAAAGCGCGTTAGGTGCTACTCGAATGTTACGAAGGCTCCGCAAACATCGTTGGCAAGAAATCGACCGCGCTGGGTCAACCGCACGGTGTCCCCGACTCGCTCCAGCAATCCATTCCGGGCGAATCGAGTCACGACGGGCGCGTAATCGGCCATCACGTCGATACCATAACGTTCTTTGAACTCGCTCAGCCCAACCCCCTGCGCGGTCCGCAACGCGAGCATTACCGCCTCGCCGACGCGTTTGAGACCTTCCAGCCGCTCGGCGTCAGACGGAATCGGATGGCCGTCGAGCGCCGCCGAGACGTATTCATCGAGGGAGCGCGTGTGCACGCTGCGCACGCCGCGGCGATAGGATGCCGCGCCCACGCCGAGTCCGACGTACTCGCCGTTCGCCCAGTAGTTCATATTGTGCACGCAGCGGTGCCCCGGCCGGGCAAAGTTGCTGATCTCGTATTGTTCGTATCCGGCGTCTTGAAGCGTCTCAATCGCCGTCGCGTAGAGTTCGGCTTCCAGCGCGTTTTCGGCGAATGCCGCCGGCTCGCGAGCCTGCCACGCCGCATACGGCGTGCCCTCCTCAACCGTAAGACCGTAGGCCGAGATATGATCGACGTTCAACGCAATCGCTGCGTCGAGCGTCCGCCTCCAGCTCGCGATGCTCTGTCCAGGTACCGCGAACATTAGATCGAGCGAAACCGAAGCGATCCCGGCTGCGCGGGCCGCCGCCACGACGCCGGCAATCTGTTCGGGACGATGCTTGCGTCCGAGCCGCGCGATTTCGCCGGGGTCGAACGACTGCACGCCGATCGAGAGACGCGTGATCCCGGCATCGCGGTAGCGCTCGAAATCGTCTTCGCGCACGAGCTCGGGATTGAGCTCGATCGAAACTTCGTGCGCACCAGGGAAGCGTAGGCGCAGCCGCGCGAGCAGATCGGCGATCGCCGGAACGCCATATGCGTTCGGTGTGCCGCCGCCGAGATAGATCGTCGCCGCCGCAACGGGCGTTTCGCGCTCGAGTTCGGCGTAGAGTGCATCCAGATAGCGTGCGGCCGCCGTCGCTCGCATCGGCCACTTTGCGAAGTCGCAGTAGGGACAAATATAGGGGCAGAACGGGAGGTGGACGTAGACGCCGAGCATGGCGGCCTCGGCCGCCTTACGTCGGCGCGAGATGCGGTACGATGAGCTCGCTGATCTTTCCGACGACGTCGTGGTTAACTTCTTGAACCGCCGCACCGATCGCGTGCTTGATCGCGTTGCGGCTCGAGCGTCCGTGCGTCACGATGCAGTTTCCACGAAGACCAAGGAGCGGCGCGCCGCCGTACGTTTCATAATCGAAACGCTTGCGCAACCGTTTGAGCGCGGGGGCCAACATGGCGGTGCCGAGCTTCGTTAACAGGTTTCCGCCAAGGAGCGTATCGCGCATTACCCGGGCGAGATCGGCGAACAGGCCTTCCCCCGTCTTAAGCACGACGTTTCCGACGAAGCCGTCGGCGACGATCACGTCCGCGACGTTGTGAAACAGGTCGCCGCCCTCCACGTTGCCGATAAAACGCACGGGAGCACGTTCGAGCAGCCGCGCGGCTTCGAGCACCAGTTGATTCCCCTTGCTGCGCTCCTCACCAACCGAAAGAATGCCGACGCGCGGATGTGCGACGTTGAGGACGCCCTTCGAATAGGCGGATCCCATGATTGCGAACTGTTCGAGCCATTCCGGCTTGCAGTCGACGTTCGCCCCGGAGTCAAGGAGTACGGTCGGTCCGTTGAGTGCCGGCCAGACCGTGGCGATTGCCGGCCGTGAAATCCCTTCGATCGTACGCAGCTTGATCAGCGCAATTGCCAAGAATGCGCCGCTATTTCCGGCCGAAACGACCGCGTCCGCCTCCCCCTGCTTGACTAAGCCGACGGCAACGCCGAGCGAAGTGCGCTCGCACGAACGGAGCGCAATCGAGGGCGACAGGTCCATCGCGACCGCCTCGGGGGCATGGATCACGCGGATGCGCTCGGCGGCGTTTCCCCGCAGAAGCGAGCGAACGCGCGCTTCATCGCCGACGAGCATGACGTCGGCGTCGAACTCCTCAACAGCAAGCAGGGCTCCGGCTACGATCTCGCCAGGGGCGTGGTCGCCTCCCATTGCGTCGACCGCTATGCGCGCACGCCTCATGGCGGCTCGTTCTGGTGCGGGCGACCCGGAATCCTTGCCTAACGTCAACTTTTCAGCTTGCCCGACGGTCGGCAGGCGTGATACTATCGCCCGGCTATGGCAAAGCGGTGCGAGATCTGTGGAAAAGGCCCGAAGTCGGGTAACAACGTCAGCCACGCGATGAACAAGACGAAGCGGCGCTGGCTTCCGAATTTACAGTCCGTCCGGATCGACGACCGCGGCGTTCACCGAACCGCCCGCGTCTGCACCGGCTGCCTTCGCTCGAATCGCGTAACCCGCCGGGCCTAGCGCCTAGCCGGCGAAATGGTCCCAACCGGAGCGATCTAACCTCGCTCCGTTGAACGACACCCCCGAACCCGTTCTCAACGTACCAACGCGCTGAAGGTCGCGCTTGAAGCGCGCGGCATATCGCGTTGCCACATGCGCGAATGCGCGGGGCCGCACGGCGACCAGCAGTTCGAAATCCTCACCGCCGGCAAGGGCGAAACGTTGCGGGTCTTCCTTTCGCCGCTCGGCGAGGGCGCGCGCCGCCGGTGCTACGGGAACGGACTCGATGTCGGCCGCACAACCGCTCGCAAGGGCGAGGCGCGCCGCATCGGTCGAGAGCCCGTCGGAAAGGTCCATCATCGCGGTCACGTTGCGGCTGGCGCCGAGGAAACGTCCCTCCGCTACCCGCGGGCGCGGTCGCCGAAATGCGCGCAACGCTTCTAGCTCCAGATCCTCGCCGATCGCGGCGCCATCGCGCGCGATACCGAGACCGGCGCGCGCTGCGCCGAGTGGGCCGGTGACCGCGAGCACGTCGCCGGGCCGGCCCTCGCTGCGGAGCTTCGCATCGGAAGGGCGCACTTCACCGACGACGGCGACGGCAATCGTCAGATCGCGCGCGCACGATAAATCCCCGCCGACGATGTCGAGCTTCGCGGCGGCGGCGCATTCGGCCAAGCCGCGATAGAGCGCGAGCACGTCTTCACGCGCGATCTCCTTTGGAAATCCCAACGCCACCGTCGCGAGCACGGGACGCGCGCCCATCGCGCAAAGATCGCTGACGTTCGCAGCCATCGCTCGCCAGCCGGCATCTTCGAGAGGCATGAGATTGCGCGTGAAGTCGACGCCCTCCACGAGCATGTCGGTCGAGATTACGCTGCGGTGCGATCGGGACGGCTGCCAAAGGGCCGCATCGTCCCCGGAGCCGCGCGTGAATGGCCTTATCGCTTCGACGAGTTCGTCTTCGGTCACGGGAGCAGGGCGCGGATGCGGCGCAACTCGGCCGCCGGATCCGACGCGTCGAAGATCGCCGAACCCATAACGAGAACGTCCGCGCCCGCTTCGACGAGATCGCGCGCATTCTCGGCGCTCACTCCTCCGTCGACCTCGATCAAGCACGTTGGATTCCGGCGATCGATCAAGGCCCGGGCCTCGCGCACCTTTTCAAGCGTGCGCGGAATGAACTTCTGGCCGGAGAAGCCGGGGTTCACGCTCATCACGAGCACCGTATCGCAGTCTTCGATTACGTCGACGAGCATACCGATCGGCGTCTGCGGGTCGAGAGCCAACCCCGCCTTTGCGCCCGACCCCCGCAGATGCGTTAGCAGCCGCTGCGCGTGCGGCGTCGCCTCGATGTGAAAGCTGATTCGATCGCACCCCGCCGCGCGGAAATCGTCGACGTAGCGCTCGGGCTCGACGATCATTAGATGTGCGTCAAAAACGAGCGGCGAGAGCTTGCGTAAGTCACCGATGATCTTCGGTCCCCACGTGATGTTCGGGACGAATCGGCCATCCATGACGTCGAGGTGAAGGTACTCGGCACCGGCGTCCTGCACGCAGCGGATCTGCTCCGCGATTCGCGCAAAGTCGGCCGAGAGCAACGACGGTGCGAGTACGGTCATGCGCTCGCCGTTCGCGCGGTCCGGCAACCGCGCCTGCGCACTTCGGAAGCGCTGAATCCTCTAAAACGGCGACGGCGTCGGCGACGGACCGGCAGTGCCGTAGACGCGCGGCGGCTCGGTGCCGAGGCGCTCCTCGCCGACGAGCGTGTTATTGGCATACATGTCGAGCAGCGACGTTCCGACGGTCGTAATCGTAAAATCGAGTTTCTGTCCCGGCTCCGCGAAGGCGCGATAGAGATCGTATTGGCCGGTGGCGTCGGTGACCGAGAGGCGCAGGTCGAGCGGCTCGTCGTTTTGCGTGTTGTCGGGAACCGGCACCGAGACCAGCACGTGTACCTGGCGCACGATATAACCCGATTCGTTAGGGCCTGCGCTGACCTGGATTGCGACGGGATCGTACGAAGCGATCTTTGCCTTCGGAGGCGGAACTTGGCGCGCGACCATGCCGTGCGGGGGTCCCGATTTACCTAGGGGCGTCCAGACGACTTGTCCGAGCTTGATTCCCGCGTCGGCCGCGAGCGATCGCGCTTGATCCACCGTGAGGCCGACGAAGTCGGGAACGACGACGTTTGCCTTTCCACCGCGGCTGAACACCAGCGCAACCGTGTCGCCTTCGTGAACGCTGGTCACGGGAGGTGGGCTCTGCGAGATGACGTGGCCATCCGGGACGATGTCGCTGCGAGCGTATGAGACCTTTCCGAGCTGCAAGTGCGCGCGAGATAGATCGAGCTGGACCTCGCGAAAAGACTGATAGCGCAGGTCGGGCATGAGCCGCGCCACGATACCGTCGCTAATCACGAACGAGATCTGCCGGCCCTGGCGCACCTGATCGCCGGGCTGCGGCCGCTGCATGATGACGACGTCCTTCGGATAGCGATCGCTCGTCGTGTGATCGACGACCGCGGAGCTGAGCTTAAGCCGCTCGATCTCGGCGTTCGCGTCGGTCAGAGTTTGACCGACGAACGAAGGCACCGTTACGGTTGCCGACGATGGCAGCAAAAAATCGTAGATTTGGCGACCGAACCAAACGACGACGGCAACGAAGATCGCGAGCACGATTGGAAAGACCCAATCGCGCGGCAGATACGCTTTGAGGGATAGCCTCAGGCGAGCGCCTACGCCGGCACTTGGCTG
>DATASC010000132.1:0-2343 GCA_036269355.1 Candidatus Cybelea sp.
GGGATCGGTTTCATCTGGTCGGCCTATCAAGCCGTCAAACACATCTGTGACGGGCCGGACTGGAAAAACGACGTCATCACGCCGAATTGGAAATTCATCACCGACGTACGCGCCGGCAAGCTCGCCAACTTCACTTGGATCACGCCGGTCTGCGACGACTCCGATCACGTCAACTGCGGCGGCGGCTACGGGCCGTCGTGGGTCGCTGCGCTCGTCAACACGGTGGGGAAAAGCAAGTTCTGGAACTCAACCGCGATCTTCGTGCAGTGGGACGACTGGGGCGGACTGTACGATCACGTCCCTCCGCCGTATGCCGATTACGACGGTCTCGGCTTCCGCGTTCCACTGATCGTAATCTCGCCGTACGCAAAACAGAACTACGTTTCGCACGTGCCGTACGAGACGGCCGGCGTGCTGCGCTTTGCGGAAGACCTGTTCGGCCTTTCGCAACTCAGTGCCAGCGACTTGAGAGCGACGTCCCCCGCCGGCGACTGCTTCGACTTCTCGCAGAGTCCGCGCCGCTTCGTGAAGATCGCGGCACCGTTACCGCCGAAGTTCTTCATGCACGACGACGTCAATGAGTTCGCGCCCGATTACGAGTAGCGCGCTTCGACTCAGGATGACGCCGGTCGAGCAACTAAGGCGTCAGCGGGGTCACTCCGTCGAGCGGCTTCATTCCGGCCTTCTTCAGCGCCGCCTGCAGCGAGGATAGCGAGCCCACGTAGGCGTTGTACCCGCCGATCGCGGCGGCGTACGCGGTGTCGAAGCGCTTCGCATAGTCGAGCTGCGCCGCAGTCGGCGGAAGCTGCGGACCTCCCAGCCCGGTTCGCGGAATGGACTCTCGCAGCGAGCCGCCTCGCTGAATCGAATCTTCGTCGTTCTTATAATCGGCAGTGAACGCGGCGAAGACCGGATCGCGGCGTTGCTGCGCGTCGGTGATTTGCCCTTCGAGCGCCGCATCGTTTTTCGCCGTCTTGGCGGCGCTCGCGAGGCTCTTCTTGATTGCGTCGAGATTGTTGAGCGCCTCGTCGATCTTACCGTAGATCGCCGAGTATTTTTGCGCGTAGGCGAAACCCGCTTGATATTGCGCGGGCGTCCAATCGTCGCGCGGATCGGGCTTGACGACGACGGATTGATCGAGCGAACGTCCGCCGAGCGCGAGGCGCACGGTGTAGGTGCCCGGCACGACGACCGGTCCGGTCTTCGGACCTTGGTACTCCTCGCGAGCCGCGCCGTACCACTTCAGCGGCGGATCCTCGGTGAAGTCCCAGACGTAGCGGTTGATGCCGGTTTTATTCGGAACGTACGTTTCCTCTTTGCCCTTAACTTTGTGCGTGCCTTTGACCGTGCGGATCACGCGGCCCGATTCGTCGAGAATCTCCAACGCCGGCGCGCTCTTCTGCGGCGCGCTCTGATAGTAGTCGATAATCGCCCCCTTCGGCGGATTGTCGCCAGAGAAGCGCGTGTAGATCCCGAGATCGTTGGAGTGGTAGTGATATTCGTAGGCTTGGCGCGGCGGGAAGAGCATGCTGCCCGTGGTCGCGGCGTTGCCCAGTTGCTGAATCGAACCGAGATCGTCGAGGATCCACATGTCGCGTCCGTGCGTCGCGATTACGAGATCGTCGAACTGCGGCTGGATCCGGATGTCGCGGACCGAGACTGCCGGCAGGTTATTCCGAAAGTCTTGCCAGTGGCGGCCCGCGTCGAACGAAATCCACATCCCGTTCTCGGTTCCGGCGTAGAGCAAATATGGATTGCGCGTGTCGGGGCGCACCGTGCGAACGTATTGATCCGGCGGCAAGCCGTCGACGATCTTCGTCCAGGTCGCGCCGTAGTCGCGCGTTACGAAGATGTACGGCGCGTAGTCGCCCATGCGATGGTTGTCGGCAATCACGTACGCCGTGCCGGCGACCAGCGGCGACGGAGCCGTCGTCTCGACCCGAGCGAACTCGGGAGTGCCCGGCGGCGTGACGTTGCTCCAGTGCGCACCCGCGTCGCGCGTCATCTGCACGTAGCCGTCGTCCGTTCCGACCCAGATCTCGCCGCGATCGATCGCGGATCCTTCGATGTAGAGAATCGTGTCCGAGTATTCCGCACCCGACACGTCCTTCGCGAGTGGGCCGCCCGAAGGAACCTGATGCGATTTGATGTTTCGGGTGAGGTCGGGACTGATCGTCGTCCAAGTCTCGCCGCGATCGGTCGATTGGAAAACTGCGTTTCCACCGAACCAGCCGAGGTGTCCGTCCCAGGGAGCGAATGCGATCGGCGCGTCCCAGTTGAACCGGTACGGCACCGTGCTCAAATCGAACGGACCGAGGAAACTTCCTGGAAAGGAGTCGTAGG
>DATASC010000133.1:0-19369 GCA_036269355.1 Candidatus Cybelea sp.
GACTCGGGCGGCCCGATCTCGCCCGACCAATCCGGCGCCGAGTTCTACGACACGATCCTCTACCTCGCCACGACGAAGCTCGATCCCGGCATCATCTGGGCGGCGACCGACGACGGCCTCGTGCAGCTCACGCGCGACGCCGCGACGAACCCGGCGCACGTAGCGCACTGGAAGAACGTATCGCCGCCCGAGGCTCTCGTGCCCCCGTGGGGACGAGTCATGGGCCTCGAGCCAGGCCGCTTCGCGGCCGGCACCGCGTTCATCGCGGTCGAACGCCATCTGCTCGGTGACGAGCATCCCTACGTGCTGCGAACCGACGATTACGGCGCCACCTGGCGCTCGATCTCCGGCGATTTGCCGCCGAATCAATTCGTTCGGACGATCCGGCAAGATCCGCGGAACGGCAACGTGCTCTACGCGGGAACGAACCGCGGCGTGTGGATCACGCTCGACGGCGGCGCGCACTGGGAGTCGCTGCGTCTCAACATGCCGGCGACCGCAATCTACGACCTCGAAGTGCAACCCGACGCCGACGACCTCGTGGTCGCGTCGCACGGGCGCGGCGTGTGGATTCTCGACGACTTGAGTCCGCTGCAAAACTGGTCGCAAACGGCGCAGTCGCAGGTTACGTTCTTCGCGCCGCGTCCGGCGTATCGAATGTGGCAGTGGTCGCCGCTCAATACATTTACCGATCCGAAGATTCCACCGAACGAATTCGTCGGCGATAACCCCGACTACGGTGCGTTGCTCACGTACGATCTCGGGCGCGACGCGAAGAGTGCGCGAATCGAGATCGCCGACGAAAGCGGGCGCGTCGTCCGGACGTTGACGGGCGACGACGTTCCGGCGAAGCGCGGCGTCAACCGTACCTCGTGGGATTTAAACGAGACGGGACCGGTCAAGTGGACCGGCACTTTCAAGGAGAATCAAGGGCCCGACACGGGCGCGGAAGTCGTGCCCGGCTCATATATCGTGCGCCTCACCGTCGACGGTGTGGTCAAGACGCAAAACGTGACCGTCAAGCCCGACCCGCGCGATCCGGATCTCGCGAAAGCGCGAAACCGCCGCGATTACTTGGCCGCGCTCTTCAACGATCTCGGTACGATCGATACGATGCTGAACTCGATTGACGCTCGGATGAAACACGCGACGGGCGCACAGGCGTCGGCATTGGCGGCGTTCAAGCAGCGGCTGACCTACGGCCCGCGCAACATCGAGGACCTCAGCGGACCGGCGCAGATTCGCGAAGGCGTGCTCGATCTGATTTCGCGGGCGAGCTCGTCGCTCCAGGCGCCGACCGAGGCGCAGCAGGCGCAGGCGGCCGCCTACAAGTCGCAGCTCGGCGCGCTCTCGGCGACTTACGCCCGATTGTAAAAGGAAACTCCTGCAACTAATCGCGTGGACGCGCTGTATCATGAGTGAGCAATGAATGTAGAGAAAATGACGGAGCGCGTCGGCGACGGGCTCAACGCTGCCTATGCTCGCGCGCTTCACGAACATAACACGCAGACGGCGCCGGAACACATGCTGGCCGCGCTGCTCGAACAGGAGCGCGGCATCGCGCCGGACATCATCGCCGCCGCGGGCGGCGATGCTAAGGCGATCGCGCGCGCTACCGACGAGGCGATCGGGCGTCTGCCGCGCCTAAGCGGAGCCAACGCCGACACCGCGCAGGTGACGCTGTCGCCCGAGCTTGCGCGCGTCATGACGACCGCGGAAAACGAAGCGAAGACGCTGCAAGACGACTACACCTCGGTCGAGCACGTGCTGCTCGCGATGGCCCAGTCGCCAGGCGCGGTCGGTCGTATCTTTCGCGATGCGGGATTGACGAAAGACAAGCTCCTGCAAGCGCTCCGCGACGTGCGCGGTAACCAGCGCGTTACCACGAAGGATCCGGAGGGCACGTACAAGTCGCTCGAACGCTACGGCCGCGACCTCACGCTCGAAGCCGAGCGCGGGAAGCTCGATCCCGTGATCGGACGCGACGAAGAGATTCGCCGCATCGTGCAAGTGCTCTCGCGCCGAACCAAAAACAATCCGGTGCTCATCGGCGATCCGGGCGTCGGCAAGACCGCGATCGTCGAAGGATTGGCGCAACGCATCGTGCGCGGCGACGTACCCGAAGGCTTGAAGAACAAGCGCATCGTCTCGCTCGACATGGGCGCGCTCATTGCCGGTGCAAAGTATCGCGGCGAGTTCGAAGAGCGGCTCAAGGCCGTTCTCAAAGACGTGGCGGCCTCCGAAGGGCAGATCGTGCTATTCGTTGACGAGCTGCACACGGTGGTCGGCGCAGGGAAAGCCGAAGGCGCGATGGACGCGGGCAATCTGCTCAAGCCGATGCTCGCGCGCGGCGAGCTGCACATGATCGGCGCGACGACGCTCGAAGAGTACCGAAAGTATATCGAAAAGGATGCCGCGCTGGAGCGGCGCTTCGCTCCGGTGATGGTCGATCAGCCCAGCGTCGAGGACACGATCTCGATCCTGCGCGGACTCAAAGAGAAATATGAAGCGCATCACGGCGTGCGCATCAAAGACGCGGCGCTCGTCGCGGCTGCGACGATGAGCAGCCGCTACATCAGCGACCGCTTCTTGCCCGACAAGGCGATCGATCTGGTCGACGAGGCCGCGGCGAAGCTGCGCACCGAGATCGACTCGATGCCGCAGGAGCTCGACGAAGTCTCGCGTCGCGTCTTGCAGCTCGAGATCGAACGCGAGGCGCTGCGCAAAGAGAACGACGCCGCGAGCCGCCGGCGGCTCGAACAGCTCGAAAACGAGCTCGCCGAGCTGCGCGAAGATCAGGCGAAGCTCCGCGTCCGGTGGGACGCAGAAAAGAGCGCGGCGGTGAAGCTGCGCACGATTCGCGATCAGATCGAGCAGGCGAAGGTGCAGATCGAGCAGGCCGAGCGCCAGTACGATCTCAACCGCGTCGCCGAGCTTCGCTACGGAACGTTGCCGAAGCTGCAGCAGGAGCTCGAAACCGAGGAACAATCTCTCGCGAAGAAAGACGGCGCGCGCCTTTCGAAGGAAGAGGTGGACGAAGACGACATCGCGGGCGTGATCTCGCGCTGGACCGGCATTCCGGTCACGAAGCTCATGGAGGGCGAGAAACAGAAGCTGCTGCATCTCGGAGACGAGCTGCATCGTCGCGTCATCGGTCAGAACGAGGCCGTCGACGCCGTGGCGCAGGCCGTGTTGCGCTCGCGTTCGGGTCTCGCAGATCCGAACCGCCCAATCGGCTCGTTCATCTTTCTCGGGCCGACGGGCGTCGGAAAGACCGAGCTCGCCCGCGCGCTCGCGGAGTATCTCTTCGACGACGAACGCGCGCTCATTCGCATCGACATGTCCGAATATCAGGAGCGGCACACCGTCGCGCGCCTACTCGGTGCGCCGCCGGGATACATCGGATTCGAGGAGGGCGGACAGCTCACCGAAGCCGTGCGCCGCCGTCCTTACTCGGTGATTCTTTTCGACGAAATCGAAAAGGCGCACCCCGACGTTTTCAACGTCTTTCTGCA
Organism: Candidatus Cybelea sp.; assembly: GCA_036269355.1. Lineage (GTDB taxonomy): Bacteria > Vulcanimicrobiota > Vulcanimicrobiia > Vulcanimicrobiales > Vulcanimicrobiaceae > Cybelea. The sequence goes on from DATASC010000133.1 coordinate 3,516, forward strand.
GATCCTCGACGATGGACGCTTGACCGACGGTCAGGGGCACACGGTCGATTTCAAAAACACGATCGTCATCATGACCTCGAACATCGGCAGCCACCGGATCCTCGACTACAAAGGTTCGGTCGATGGGGCCGACTACGCGATTATGCGCGCGACCGTGCTCGACGAGCTCCGCCAGCACTTCCGGCCGGAGTTCCTTAACCGCGTCGACGAGATCATCGTCTTCCACGCGCTCGACGAGGAAGAACTGCTGAAGATCGTCGACCTGCTGATGTCCCGTCTGCGCAAGCGGCTCGCGGAACGCCGCATCGCGCTCGAGGTCTCCGACGCCGCAAAGCGTCACATCGTGAAGGTCGGCTACGATCCGCACTACGGCGCGCGTCCGCTCAAGCGAACGATTCAGCGGGAACTCGAAACGCCGATCGGGCGCAAGATCCTCGCCGGAGAGATAAACGACGGCGACACGGTGGACGTAGGCTTCGACGAAAACCGCGCCGAGCTGACCTTTTCGGTCGCCCAGGGGGCAGCTGCCGCCCCGACATCGTGACTTTGTCGAAGGATGGCGCGGCAACCTAGGGCGTAAGAAGTAGGCATGCTGCTTGCCGCATTTACGCTCGCCCAAGTTTTGAACTACCCGTTTCCCGAGGCACTGGTGCGCGACAACCGGGGGACGGCGATTGCCTACACGCTCGTGCAACAAGGAGTACGAACGCTCTGGTTCGCGCGAGCGCCGCAGTGGACTCCGGTGCAGCTGTTTTCGTCGGGCGGCGACGACGGGCAGGAGATCAGCAACCTCGTCATCGCTAAGGATGGCGCGCACGTGGTCTACGTTCGCGGCGGCGATCACGATGCGAACTGGCCGCTGCCGCTTCAACCGGGACCCGCGTCGATGCCGCAGCAGCCCGACATGCAGGTCTGGTCGGTCGCGACAAGCGGCGGATCGCCGAAGCTGCTCGGGGACGGCGATGCGCCGGCGGTTTCGCCCGATGGCACGCGCGTCGTATTCACCGCCGACGGCGCGGTAATGACGGCGCCGACCGACGGAAGCGTTTCCGCGAAGCGCTTGTTCTTCGATCGCGGTCAAGACTCGGATCTGCAGTGGTCGCCTGACGGCACGGCGCTGGCGTTCGTCTCTACGCGCAGCGATCACAGCTTCATCGGGCTCTATCGAAACGACGCCGCGCCGATTCAGTTCCTCGCGCCGACGACGTCGCAAGACTTCATGCCGCGCTGGTCGCCGGACAACTCACGCATCGCCTTCGTTCGCCTACACGGCGACGGCGGGGCGCCGCAGAATCCGCTCGACTGGATTCCTACGCCGTGGGAGATCTGGGTTGCCGACGCGAGCAGCGGGAGCGCGCATCGCGCGTGGGCGAGCGGCGACACGCCGCGCGCGTCGCTGCCGCAGAGCGCCGGAGGCCCGTTTCTCGCATACGCCGCCGGCGATCTCATCGTCTTCAAGAGCGAACAGAACAACTGGTTGCATCTCTACGCGGTATCGGCGAACGGCGGTCCCGCGCGGCTGCTGACGCCCGGCAACTTCATCGTCGAGGACGTCGACATGTCGCCGGACTCGCAATCGGTCGTCTATTCGGCAAACACCGGTTCTGCCGGCGGTGATGGCGACCGGCGCCACGTCTTTCGCGTCAGCCTGGCGGAAGGAGCGCCCGTGCAAATTGCCGGCGGGGGGAGCAGCGAGACGAATCCCGTCGCACTTGCCGGCGGTGACGTCGCGTTCGATCGCGCGACGGCGCAGCAGCCGCTGCTCGTAACGCTCGATTCGGGCGGTGCGCAGCGCGCGCTCGACGCGAGCCTGTTGCCGGCCGATTTTCCGTCGTCGCAGCTCGTGACGCCGCACGACGTTACCTTTCGCGCCGCGGACGGCATGCTGGTACACGGTCAACTCTTTCTTCCGAGCGGCGGCGGCAAGCATCCCGGCGTGGTCTTCGTGCACGGCGGCCCGCCGCGCCAGATGCTGCTGACCTGGCACTACATGGATTACTATTCGAACGCGTACGCGATGAATCAATATCTGGCGAGCCGCGGGTTCGTCGTGCTTGCCGTCAATTACCGGCTCGGCATCGGTTACGGTCACGACTTCAACTTTCCGCCGCGCTGGGGTCCGACCGGCGCATCGGAGTATCAGGACGTCGTCGCGGGCGCGCGTTTTCTTCAAAGCCGGCCGAACGTCGATCCGAAACGCATCGGAATTTGGGGCGGCTCCTACGGCGGCTATCTCACCGCGCTCGCCCTCGCGCGAAACTCCGAGATCTTCAAAACCGGCGTCGACTTTCACGGCGTGCACGACTGGTCGCTCGACATCGAGAACCCGGTCTGGGCGGGGACGCAGCTGAAACGGTATCAGCAATACGACACGCGCGCGATCATGAAGCTCGCCTGGGAATCGTCGCCCGACTCCGCGATCGCCACATGGAAGTCGCCGGTCTTGCTGATTCAAGGCGACGACGATCGCAACGTGGAGTTTCATCAGATGGTCGACCTCGTCGAACGCCTGCGCGTGGCGCACGTCAACTACGAGCAGATCGTCATCCCCAACGAAATTCACGGGTTCCTGCGCTATGCGTCGTGGCTGCAAGCCGACACGGCGACGGCCGCATACTTCGAGCGCGAGCTGGGGCGCTAGGTCTTGGCGGCCTCGCGCTTGCGCAGGCGGAGCCTATCGCCTTCGCCGAGCAGCCGTTTGCGCAGGCGAATCGACGCGGGCGTTACCTCGACCAGCTCGTCGTCTTCGATGAACTCGATCGCCCGTTCGAGCGACAGTTGCTCGGGTGGAGCGAGCTTGACGTTCTCGTCCGAACCCGCGGCGCGCATGTTGGTGAGCTTCTTTTCGCGCACCACGTTGATCGCGACGTCGTAGTTGTCGTTGGCGCGGCCGACGATCATGCCCTCATAGACGTCGACACCGGGGCCGACGAAGTACCGGCCGCGCTGTTCGAGTCCCATTAATGCGTACCCGGTCGTTCGTCCGGTATCGCTGGCGACGAGCGCGCCGATCGTCCGGCCCGGGAGTTCGCCTTGCCACGGCTGGTGGTCGTAGTAGGTGTGCGAGAGCACCGCGGTTCCACGCGTCAGTGTAAGAAGCTCGCCGCGCAAACCAAAGATCGCACGGGTCGGCATCGTGTACTCGAGCCGCTGCGAGTCGCCGACGGCGAGCATGTTCGACATCATGGCCTTCCGCCGTCCGAGCGCCTCGATGACGGCGCCGGAGTACTCTTCGGCAACGTCGACGACGACGTATTCAACCGGTTCGTAGCGCTTGCCGTCGCGCTCGGTGATTATCACGCGCGGCTTCGAAACGGCCAGCTCGTAGCCTTCGCGGCGCATCGTTTCGATCAGAATCGCCAGATGCAGCTCGCCGCGGCCGCGCACTTCGAACGTGTCGGGCGAGGCGGTCTCTTCGACGCGCAGCGCGACGTTCGATTCCAGCTCGCGCAGCAGGCGCTCGCGGATCTGCCGCGAGGTGAGAAACTTGCCCTCGCGTCCCGCGAACGGGGAGTTGTTAACGCTGAAGAACATCGAGACCGTCGGCTCGTCGACCGAGACCGCGTGCAGCGGCTCGGGGTCGTTCGCGTCGGCGATCGTGTCGCCGATGTTGAGATCGTCGATGCCCGAGATGCAGACGATGTCACCCGCGGCCGCGTCCTCGACGTCGATGCGCTCGAGCCCCGCGAACGTCAGCAGGCTCGTAAGCCGCAAACCGTGCGTCACGGTTCCGTCGCGTGCGAGCTTGACGATCGCGTCGTTGCGGCGCGCGCCGCCGCGAAAGATCCGCCCGATCCCCACGCGCCCCACGTACCGGTTATGATCGATCGCGGAGATGAGCAGCTGAAACGGGCCATCTTCCGCCGGCGCATCGGGAACGCGGGCGACGATCGTTTCGAAGAGCGGCTCGAGCGAGTCGCTGAAATCCTCCAGCGAGCGCTTCGCGATCCCGGCCTTTGCGTTGGTGAAGAGCACCGGGAAATCGGCCTGTTCGTCGCTTGCGCCGAGCTCGACGAACAGGTCGAAGGTTTGATTGACGACCTCCTGCGGCCGCGCGTCTTTGCGGTCGATCTTGTTGACGACGACGATCGCGCGGAGGTCGAGCTCGAGCGCCTTGCGCAGCACGAAGCGCGTCTGCGGCATGACGCCCTCCGCCGCATCGACCAGCAACAAGACGCCCTGCACCATCTGCAGCACGCGCTCGACCTCGCCGCCGAAGTCGGAGTGACCCGGCGTGTCGACGATGTTGAACTTTACGTCGCCGTGGCGAATCGCGGTGTTCTTCGCTAAAATGGTGATGCCGCGCTCACGTTCGAGCGGATTAGAGTCGAGGACACGCGTCGCAACCTGCTGCCCTTCGCGAAAGATGCCGCTCTGCTTGAGCATGGCGTCAACGAGCGTCGTCTTCCCGTGGTCGACGTGGGCGATGATCGCGACGTTACGAATATCGGAGCGGGTCTTCACGCTCCGCTCCTTCGCTCTCGGGCGCTCGTTGGCATTGTCGGCTTCATCGCCAGGGCAAACTCCGCAGCCGCTTGAATTCCCGGTGGTGCGCCTGCTCGTACTCGTCGCTGCAACCCTGCTCGCGGCGTGCGGCAGCGGCACCGACGGCTCGCCCGCATTTTCAAAAGAGGCGGCGGGAATCGTGCGCCCCGGCTCGCCGAGCTCTCCGATAACGCACGTCGTTATCATCGTGCAGGAGAACCGCACGGTCGACAACCTCTTTCAGTCTCTCCCGGGAGCGAACACCGCAAAGTATGGCCTCAATCTGCAGGGGCAGCAGGTGGTGCTCAAACCGGAAGGGCTTACCGCTCGCTACGATATGGGCCACCGCCACTCCGATTGGCTCGCGGCGTATAACGGGGGGGCGATGAACGGTTGGAGCAACGAGCGGTGTTCGGGGCATTGTGGGGTCGACCCGGCGTACGCTTTCGTTCCGCCGCTCGAGGTCCAGCCTTACTACGGCATGGCCGAAGCATACACGTTCGGCGACGAGATGTTCCAGAGCAGCGAAGGCCCGAGTTTCCCCGCGCATCAGTATCTCGTGAGCGGAACGTCGACAAACGTCGATGGATCGCGCTGGCGCGTCGCCGAAGACACCGGCGAGAATCAGGGCGGCTGCGACTCGTTTTCGCGTTCGAAAGCCGAGATGATCAACCCCAAGGGCCGCGAGGGCGATCCGGTCTTTCCGTGCTTCGACCGCACGTCGATCTTCACGCTGCTCGATGCCGCGCAGATCTCTTGGCACTTCTATCAGGTGCGGAAGACCGCGGGGCCGTGGAACGCCGTCGACGCGCTCAAGCCGATCTGGGAGAACCAACAAGAGTACGCAACGCACGTAACCTTTCCGTCGTCGCAGATACTGAGCGACATCGCGAACGGCAATCTCGCTAACGTGGTCTACGTCACCCCAACCGCTGCTGAGTCGGACCACGGCGGCGATAATAACGGCACCGGTCCCTCCTGGGTGGCGTCGATCGTGAATGCAATCGGCGCGAGCCCATATTGGAACAGCACCGCGATTCTCGTCGTATGGGATGATTGGGGCGGGTGGTTCGATCACGTCACTCCGACGATCTACAACTCGTACGAGCTCGGGATGCGCGTACCGTTCATCGTCGTCTCACCCTACGCAAAAGCGCATTACGTCTCGCACGTGCAGTACGAGTTCGGAAGCATCCTACGATTTGTCGAAGAGACATTTAGTCTCGGCTCGCTGGGAACGACCGACGCCCGCGCTAACGATCTCTCGGATTGCTTCAACTTCGGAGCGAAACCGCGTCCGTTCAAGCTTATCCGAGCGCCGTATTCGGCGAGTTACTTCCTGCACGAGCCGCCGTCGGACCGCAGTCCGGACGACGAGTAGTCGCGTCTAAAGCCGGCCCTCTTCGGCGTCTTCGTCGTCGAGGTGCCGCCGGTTCTCCTCGAGTACGTAGCGGTTTGTCGCTTCTCGCTGCTCGTCGCTGACGTGGCTATCGAAATACTCAACGAGCTTCTCGTCATCGAGACCTTCGCGGACGAGCACGTCGAAAGCGTCGCGCGTTACTCCGGCGTGTTCTAAGAAACCCATCGAGAGCGGGCAATAGCCCACGTACTCGCCTTGGGTACCGGCGTGCTCGGCGCGCACCTTGTCGGCGAGCCGGGCGAGCCAGGAATAGCGTCCGAGCATCTGACGTCCGCTGCGGGGTGGTGATTTGGAGAGGTCGGGGGCGGTTGCAATCATAGCTCGATGAGCTTTCCCGCCGGGGTGGGCCGCCGAAACTCTTGCGGAACAACCGGCCGTGCGGTATTATCGGTTTGCCGAAGCATGCTTCATGAGGAGGCTTGCTCGCTATGGAGAGAGGTAACCATGGAAGGTCAGATAGTGCGGCCGTGCCGTTTATTGGCCGGTCTAATGCTCGTTATGGCGGGCGTTTTACTGGTCTCAGGATGCGCCGCGCGCAGCATCGGAGCGAATCCGATCCCGTTTGGGCAGACCGCGCAGGTCCGCGACGCGCAGATAGCTGACGCGCAAATTCGCGGCGCGACCATCGAGCCGGTCACCAACGTTCGCGATGCCGGCGCAGGCTCGTTGCGCGCCGCGATCCAGAGCGTCAACGCGGGCCATGCGGCGCACGCGGTCATCACGTTCTCGACGCACGGCGTCATCAGGCTCGCCTCCGATTTACCGGCCATCGCGCGGCCCGTAACCATCGACGGTACCTCGGCGCCCGACTACTCGGGGAGCCCGGCCGTGGGCATCGACGCCAACGGCCATGCGGGCCTCGTGTTTGCCTCAGGCTCGAAGGGTTCGAAGCTGCTCGGACTCGCGATCGGCGGCGCCTCCGGCAACGGCATCGCACTCGACGATGCTTCGATCACGCTCAATTTTAACTACATCGGTCTGAGCCTCAAGGGAGCGCCGAACGGAAATGCGGGCGACGGGGTCTACGTCTCGTCGAACTCGTCGAACGACCGTATCGGCATCAACCGTGCGGGTGCGTCGGGCGACGTCGGCAACGTCATCTCGGGCAATGCGGGGAACGGCGTTAGCCTCCATGGATCTTCGAACGATACGATCGCGGCAAATCGCATCGGAACCAGCGTTAGCGGCAAAGTGGCGATTGCCAACGGCCAGAACGGCATCTGGATCACCGCCGGATCGAGCGGAAACGAGATCGGCGGAACCCGATTCGTCGACAGCTCGACCGGCCAAGCAAATAACCCGACGGGCGACAAAGGAACCGTAACCCCGGTCTTCGTCGTACCGCCGGACGGCAACCTCATCGCCGGCAACGGCCGTAACGGCGTGCTCATCGATGCCGGTTCGGAGAAGAACACGCTCAACGGGAACTTCGTCGGAACTACGCCCGACGGCGACGGTGTGATCGCCAACGCCGGCGACGGCGTGCGGATCTCCGCCGCAAATGCGAACACTCTTGCCGGATGTAAGTTCCGAAACAACCCGTTCGTCTACTACAACGTGCTGAGCGGCAATCGCGGCAACGGGCTGCGCATCACGAACTCGGACGACGTTGTGGTGCAAGGGAACTTCTTCGGAACCGGTGCGAACAATACGACGATCGTCGCGAACGGCGGCGACGGCATCCTGATCGACGGAACGTCGCGCAACACGCAGGTTGGCGGCGTGATTCCGCTGGGCAACGTCTCTGCCGGCAACGTCAACAACGGCATCGAGGTCGCCGGTAAGGCGTCGGGTTTCATCACCTTCAATACCTTCGGCGGATTGCTCGCCTTCAAAGGCGCCGCACCGAACGGCAACGACGGTGTGCTCATCACCTCGACCGGCGGCAACAACACCGTGCGCACGAACGTCCTCTCGGGGAACATGAACAACGGTCTGGAGATCGCCGGCGGCGCCTGGGGCGTCACCGTCGGGCCGAACATCATCGGCCTCAGCACCAAAGGCAACAGCCTGCTGCCGAACGGTAGCGACGGCGTGCTGATCGACGGCAACGCCCACGACAACACGATCGGCGACTACGATCAGTCGGTCATTCCGCAGAACACGTTCTCCGGAAACCTCGCCTACGGTCTGGCGATCGTCGGCGGAGCACACGATAATACCGTCTTCAACGCGTACGTCGGCGTCAACGTTCTCGGGACGTACGCGCTCGCGAATTACCAGGGCGGCATCTATGTCGGCGCGTACGCCGCGCACAATCGCATCGGCGGCGTGACGACCGACCCGAAGCAGCCAAAGAAAAACCTGATCAGCGGCAACGTCGGCAACGGCGTCACGCTGGCGACCGGCAGCACCTACACGGCAGTGGTCGGCAACTGGATCGGGTTGAACCGCCGCGGGAAGAAGACGCTTCCCAACTCGCGCCGTCCGATCGTCGTGCAACCAGGGAGTAGCCACAACAAAATCTCAGGTAACGAGATGTAAGCCGAGGTCTCTAGGGGTTCGCGCCTCGGGCGCCAATGGTCGCGGTTCATCACTTCACACCATTAAGAGAAAGCAACGATGCAACTCGAACCGTACCTGTTTTTCGACGGCAAATGCGAAGAGGCGCTCAACTTCTACAAGGACGTCTTTGGCGGCGAGGTCGAGGGCCTGTCGCGTTGGAGCGAGATGCCGAAAGACGCCCCGGGGCCGTCGGTTACTCCCGAAACCGAGAACCGGGTGATGCACGCGAACTTTCAGTCTCCCGGCGTCTCGTTCATGGCCTCGGATGCCAGCCCGGGCAAGACGTACGGTGAAGGGGCGATCTCCCTTTCGATCGGAACATCGGACGCTGCCGAGGCGGAGCGCGTCTTCAACCAACTCGCCGCAGGAGGCAAGGTCGAGATGCCGATGACCGACATGTTCTGGGGCGCGCGGTTCGGAATGCTCACCGACAAATTTGGCATCGATTGGATGATCAACTGCCGCAAATAACTTAAGTTGCCGCCATGTTCAGGCGCCTCGTTTCATTGACGAGGCGCCCACTTCGCTTTAGTGGACGGCAATGCCCCACGCGCAGCCGGCGCCGGTGATATCGGCGTTGGTATATTCCACCGACGGGGCGAGCTTCGAACTGAACTGCTTGGTGCCTAAAGGATAGACATCGATGCCCGCGCTTCCCGCGTTTCCGCAGTTCGCGATGTAAAGGTCGCCCTTGGCCGTGAAAGCCAGCGAGGAGAGATACGAGCTCGCCGGCAATCCGGCCGGGTCGACGATGTTTGGTTTGGCACCGCTCTTGAGATTGTCGGCATCGTAACGCACGAGCGCCGGCGTCGACGACGAGCCGTTGCTCGAAGCGTAGAGGTTGCCGTGGCTATCGAAGCCGAGACCACCCGACGACGTGAGACCGGTTAGGAAGTAGGGCTGCCCAGTGTAAGGGGGCTTTTCGACGGCTATGGACTGACTCGACGTACCGTTGTTGATCGATACGTAAACCGCGCCCTTCTTGTCGATTGCGACTGCGTAAGAACTAAAGTTTCCGCCATCGAACGTTTTTGCCGGCTTCAGCGTGCGGCTCTTGGTGAAGGGGCCTTTGTATTCTATGATGTCGTGATTGCTCGCAGAGCTGATCCAGAGGTTGCCGGACGGGTCGAATGCCAGCGCATCGGCTCCGGAGCTGTTGCCGAGCACGAACTTGTAATGCGGCTTCGACCGGTCTTTCAGCGGCAGATCGAAGACCGCCACCAAGCTCGGCGTACCACCGGATTTGCCGAACGTCAAGATCCAGAGTCGGCTGTCGTGGAACGTGACGCCACTGGTGTAGATCAGGTCGTTCTTCGAGGTGCTGCCGATGTTGGTGACTTTCGATTTCTTTGTAAGCGGCACGCGCGCGATCTCAATTTGCGGATATTGCGAACCGGCAAAGAGCGTCCAGTAGGCGTTTTGGGCCGTCACCGCTGGTGCATCCCACGCCTGCGGCTCGGCGACTCCGCTGGGGATGGTGGGGGCCAGGCCGCTTCCCGAGCAACCGGCTAGCAATGCAAGCGCGAATAGCCGCGCGATGTACGTGCGAATCATCGGCACCTCCTCTGAGCATTATATCGTGCCCAGGGTGCCCTCGGTATGTCGGAAAACCGCAACCTCTGCGGCGCTAGTGCGAAGACCGTGCCGCAGCCTGATCTGCTTGATGGATGCGAAGCAAGTCGTCGCGCGAGATCTCCTCTAAACTTTGGCCCTTGGGTTCGGGAAGGAGGAACCACGTCACCAAGAGCCCGAGAATCGCCACTCCCGCCACCGTGCCCATCGCACCGGGCAGCCCGTAGTGCGCCATCAATAATGGGAACGCAAACGTTCCGACGACCGCGCCGAGTTTGCCCGCGGTCGCAGTGATACCGTGACTCGTCGTACGGATGCGAGCCGGAAAGATTTCTGCGGGGTAAACGAACGTCGTGGTATTCGGGCCGAACTCCGCGAAGAAATAGCTTATGCCGTAGAGCAAGATAAACGGAACCACCGCCTGGGAGCCGCCGGGCAGCAGCGCCATCGCGGCAAAGGCGCACCCCATAAGAAGAAATCCGAGTCCCTGGATTATTTTACGCCCGAGTCGATCCATCGCGATGGCCGCGACGAGATACCCGGGGAATGCCGCTATCGCGAAGATCGCCAAGGTGATCGTGGTGTTCGTTATCAGCGTCGCCGATGGATTGATAGCCTTGACCACCAGCGGGCTGGACAACGTGTTTCCATAATAGGCGACGTCTAACAAAAACCAGGCGAGACTCGCGCCGATTAGCCAGCGGAGCATCACCGGATCTTTTAAATAAACCGACAGCTCATCGAACAAGCGGTCGTGCTTTCGCCGCGGTCCTTCGTTTGGCGAGGGATCGTCGTGACGGCCGAGAGCGCGGTTGGCCGCATGCGAAGCGTCCTCGTTCGCGCCCGCAAGGGCGGCGAACCGGGGCGTTTCGTTCAGATTCCTCCGCATGTAGAAGACCGAGAGTGCGGGTATCGCACCGAGGCCCAGCATGATGCGCCAAACGAGCTCGTGGTTGAGTCCCGCCGCAAGAAGCGCGATCGCGACGAGAGGGCCGACAATCAACCCCACTCCTTGCATCGCGAAAACGAGCGAAATGAGCATACCTCGAACCTTCGTTCCGGAGTACTCGCTCATGATCGTCGCGCTGACCGGGTAATCGCCGCCAATCCCAACGCCCAGGATGAAGCGAAACACGACGAGCCACCAAAAAGATGGAGCAAACGCCGAGGCAATCGCACCGGCGGCGAGCACGAGAACCTCCAAGCCGTAAATTCGTTTTCGCCCGAGCACGTCCGCTACACGCCCGAAAATCATCGCGCCAACGGCCGCCGCCAAGAGCGACGACGACCCGAGAACCGAAACTTCGAGCGTCGAAAGATGCCAAATCGGTTTTAGTAACGTTAAGGCGACGCCGATGATAAAGAGATCGTAGGCGTCGGTAAAAAACCCCATGCCCGAGATGAACATGACTTTCCAGTGGAATCTCGTGATTCCGGAGCGGTCGAGCTCTTCAAAGGGGTTGGCGCGCGTGCCGTCCATGTGCAAAATACCTCGCGTTTCCATGTTCCCCGCGTCCGCTTAAGAGCAGATAAAGCCCGCTTTAACAGGCTCCATGGGAAACCGCGGAGATTCTGCGCCTGAGCCGAGCGATCGCTCCTTAAACCGATGACCTCGACGGAAAGAAAGGGTTAGTCCGGCTCCTTCGCTGCGATGATCTTCTTTTTACGAACGGCCTCGACGAGCCGTTCGTAGTCTTCGTCATTTTGCTTCGCATAGGCTTCGGCGAACTCTAGGATCGCTTCGTCAAACGCCGTCGATCGTCCGAGATAACCAGCGATAAGAGCGGCGTTCCCGCCCGCCTTGGCGTGCGCTCGGGCGAGCGACCAGCCGCAGAATCTGGCGTAATCGTGAAGCTCTTCCGCGTTCAAGCGGCCGACGTCGAAGCCGGTTTTCACGTCGTGGACGTGGCGGACATAGTAGTCGTGCCCGTCGGTATCGGTGGCAAATCCTAAAAACAAGTCGCTCGCCGCCTGAAGTATTCGCTCGCCGTCAACGACGCGCGCACCGGGACTTTTGCTGTGCGGTGCGCCGGCGTAGGTTTCTAGAACGGACTGTCGCGCTTCTTTTATTTGAAGCATCAACGGCGATCCATCGTTCGATGTAAAGAGCGCGACGAGACAGCGCGTGCCGACGCTCCCGACGCCGACGACTTTGTAGGCGGCGTCTCGGAGCGTGAAGCGATCGAACAGCGCCTTGCGATCGGGCAAGAGCGTCGCCCGATAGCGGCGGAACGTTTCCGAGATCATCGCGAGAAACGCCCGTCGGTCCTTGGGGTGAAAGAGCAGCGGGCACTGATCGACTATCTCATGCGTGTCGTTTGCGTTGGATACGAAGCTCGGATAGGCATGCCAGGTTTTAGCGGTCAGCTTTTGCGACCGCGCGATCCGCGCGGGCTTTCCGCTCGCAGCGTCGAGAATCGCCTCGACCTTCTTTTCGTCGAGCCGGTCGAACCAGAGCTCGAGTACCGGCATCTTCGCGTATGCGTGCATGTGCTCGCGATAGGAACGCATCGACGCGAGCGCTGCGTGCCGCGTCTTCGACTTCGGAAGCTTCAGGCTCTTGCCGGCGAGGATAACGCTCGTTGCGAGGCGCTTTGCGTCCCATTCCCACGATCCCAACGCCGTCTCGTCGAAATCGTTCACGTCGAAGAGGCAGCGCTGCTCGGCGGTTCGGAAGGCGCCGAAGTTGAGCAGATGGCAATCGCCGCAGAGCTGCGTTAGGATCCCCGAGACCGGCAGCGGCGCCAGATCGCTCGCCATAATCGCCGCCGCTCCACGGTAGAAGGCAAACGGGTCGTGCACCATTCGGCCGTAGCGAATCGGCAGCAGGTCGCGAAGCCGCCCTTCGTCGTTCTGCTTTAATATCCGAAGAGGATCGCGGCTTTTCGGCGTCTGCCAAGTCGCCTGTCGCTGTCGCCCGACGCGCGAGCGCAGCTTGCGCCCTGCCTCGGCTGACTGGTCGGCATTGCGTGGCACCGTGGCCGAATGGTTAACCCAAAGCGGGCATAAGCCTGTAGGCGCCTTCCTCGTCTAGTAGTAGATCGTGCCGCTCCAGTTGTCGTTGTAGGTTCCCCGCTTCGTTCCGGTGCAGGAAAAGTGGATCGTCCCGCTGCCCGTGGCGTCTTTGAAGATCCCGCTTCCGCCCGAAACGGTGAAGCTCAGATGCGGCGAACAGAACGCGCCGCTGACGTGAACGCGGATGAAATCTTGTTTTGAAGACGATTCCCTGAGCACCGCGTTGCCGGTGCCGAAACCGCCTTGCACCGCACCGCTCTCCCGACTCGAGCCGAGATACGTCGCGCTTCCGGTGCCGTGAAACTTCCAGCGATCGCAAAACGTTCCGCATTGCCCGTCGTGAATATTCCAATCGCCGGAGTAGCTGGCTTTGAACGAGCCGCCTTGCGACGTCGACGGCCGATTTAAACTTCCGGTCGCGTTCGTTCCGGGCGCCGACGTGAACGGCGCGCCGGTACTCGCGGAGCAGCTCGCGAGCGCCAAGAAACTGCCCGTTAGGGCAAAGATAGTACGCAGCATCATGTTATGCATCTCCAATACGCGGCAGCAGCAGCAAAGACTCCCCGGCTGCCTATTCCATACGCGCGCTATCGTCGCATGGCGGGAGGTCGAGCGGTCGTCTAGTCGTTCTGCGGAGAGCCGTTAGCGTTCGAACGCCTCGATCGTATCGATGTCGAAAAACGCGCCTTCGTCCGCGTTCTCCACGGCGCATGCAGAAAGTTCTGGATAATCGCGGAGGATTCGCACGTTGTCGCCGGGCGGCAGGCTGTCGATGAAGCTGCGCGCGCGCCGGGATAGTATCACCGGATGCCCCGGCTCGCCGTCGCGCTGCGGATAGGTAATGTCGGCGCCGCGCGAAGCTCGCAGGATCGTCTCGGTCAACTGCTCGCCGACCAACGGCTTGTCTGCGAGCAGCACGCCGATCGCGATATCGCGTTCGATAGCGCGATTTGCTAGTGCGAGCGAGTGCGACATGCCGCGCTCCGGCTCGTCGTTAACGAGCACCGATATGCCGGTGCGGCCGGCGAGATAGCTCGCGACCTCGCTTCCGCAGACGACGACGGGGAGCCAACGTAAGGCGGCCTCGATAGCATATTCGATCAGCGGGCGGCCGCGAAACGGCATCAACAGCTTCTGCCGGCCGACGCGCGACGAGGAACCCGCCGCGAGGATTACGGCGCGCAAGAAGGGTAGCGGATCATCCGAGCAGTTTGCCGGGTGTAATCGGCAGGTCGCGCACGCGAATGCCGGTCGCGTGATAAACGGCGTTGGCGACGGCTGCTGCGGCGCCGGTGATCGCGACTTCACCTACTCCTTTCACGTGCGCCGGGTTGACGTGCGGGTCGTCTTCTTCGATCACGATAACCTCGGGATTGGGTGTATCCGCGTGAGTTGGCACGAGATACTCGCCGAGGTTGGCATTCATGATGCGGGCGGTCCGCGCGTCGTAGCGCGTCTTCTCGAAGAGCGCCATGCTGATGCCCCACACAATGCCGCCGACGAGTTGGCTGTTCGCCGTCTTGGCGTTGAGGATTCGCCCGCAATCGAAGGCCCCGACGAATCGCACCACGCGCACTTCACCAAGATCCGGATCGACCTCTACCTCCGCAAACTGCGCCCCGAACCCTTGCGTCGCAAAACGCTCCTCCTCTTCTTCGTTCGGCTCTTCCGAGATGTCGAGACTTACGCCGCACGCGGGAATGGAGCCGTCAGTCTGCGCGAGCCGGTCGCGCATAGCCTCCGCCGCCTTGACGACCGCCGATCCCACGCTGCCCGACGTTTGCGATCCCGCCGCGAGCGGCGCCTCGGGCAGGTTCGTATCGCCGAACTCGAAGCGCACGCGCTCGAACGGAACGTCCAAAATTTCAGCGGCCAGCTGCGCATAAACGGTGGGCGAGCCACATCCCTGCTCAATGGTCCCGCACGCCACGACGACCCAACCGTCGGGGTTCATCGCAATCCGCACCTTTGCGCCGCTGCGGTGCGTCGCGCGCGACGCGCTCGCCATGCCGAGTCCGACGAGCGTGCTCCCGCGTCGCATCGACCGCGGCTCGGCGCTCCGGCGCGTCCATTCAAATCGCTCCGCCGCGCGCAGGTAGCACTCGCGCAAGTGCTTACTGCTGTACGGCTTCCCGCTGTCGGGATCGCGCTCCGAATAGTTGCGCAGCCGTAACTCGAGCGGATCGATCTTTAGTTCGTATGCCAGCTCGTCCATCGCCGACTCCATCGCGAACGAGCCCGTCGATTCGCCCGGCCCGCGCTGATACGTCGGCTTGCTGATGTTCAACCGCGGCAACTGGTGTGACATCCTATAGTTTGCAACCGCATAGAGATCGCGGCTGAACACGCCGCACGCTTCGACGAACTCATCGGAGACGCTGGTCTCGCTCAATACCTCGTGGGTGACGCTCACGAGCCGCCCGTCGCTGCGCGCGCCGAGTGCGACGTGCTGCTCCGTCTGCGGACGATGGCCGATCCAGCCGAACATCTGCGGACGGGTTACCACCAGCCTCACGGGCCGGCCGACCAATTTCGCGGCCATCGCGGTGAGCGCCACGTGCGACCACGGCTGGCCCTTCGAACCGAATGCGCCGCCGACAAATGGTACGATCACGCGAACGTCCTCGGGCGGGATGCCGAAGACGTTCGCCATGCGTTTGCGCACGCCGAAGGCCCACTGGCTGGAGTCGTGCAGCGTCAGCTGCGGCCCGTTCCACTGCGCAAGGGTGTTGTGCACCTCGATCGGATTGTGATGCTCCGTCGGCGTACGGTAGACGCGATCGACGCGTGCCGGCGCCGATGCGAACGCACTCGCCGGGTCGCCGCGACGGTGCGTGCCCGGACGCCCGAAGATCTC
>DATASC010000134.1:0-5291 GCA_036269355.1 Candidatus Cybelea sp.
TCGATCATCTTCGCCATCTCGATCTTGCTGCTGCCGCAGCAGGCACTCTCGTGGTTTGGGCGCGGCCAAGCTGCCGCCGCCAACGCCGGCGGCATCCAGCACGTGCTTGCCGGCGTCTCTGCGTGGCTCAACGTCTGGTTCAGTCCGAACGGCGTGCTCTACAATATCGTGTACTTCTTATTGGTCGTCATCTTCACGTTCTTCTATAGCTCGATCGTACTCAACACACGTGACGTCGCGGATAACCTGAAGAAGACCGGCGCCTTCATTCCGGGCATTCGCCCCGGACAGCCGACGGTCGACTATCTGAATAAGATCCTGATGCGGATCACGACCGCTGCCGCGATCTACCTCGGGCTCCTCGCCGTCCTGCCGGGCGCGCTGCAACGGGGTCTTTCGGTGACCACCTTCTATCTCGGTTCGACGTCGTTGTTGATCGTCGTGGGCGTGGCGCTCGATACCATCACCCAGATTGAGGCGCGGCTCGCGATGCGCGATTACCGTGGCTTCATCAAGCGGTAGGTGAGGAAGCGCAGCATGCGCGTGGTCTTTCTCGGGCCGCCCGGTGCGGGTAAGGGCACGCAGGCTCGACTCCTTCACGATCGGTTTGGGCTCGAGCAAATCTCGACCGGGGACCTCCTTCGCGAGAATCTGGCACGCGGTACCGCACTTGGAAACGAGGCGGACGGCTATATGCAGCGCGGCCAGCTCGTTCCCGATGATTTGGTGATCGAGATGATCGAGCACGAGCTCGAACATACGCCGGACGGCTTCATCATGGACGGCTTTCCGCGAACCGTGGCGCAAGCAGAGGCGCTCGACGCGCTGCTCGGGCGTCGCGGTACGCCGCTGAATGCGGCACTGCTCTTCAATGCCGACCGCGCGGCTCTAGTCGCTCGCCTCGCCTCGCGTTGGACGAATCCGCGCACCGGCCGCACGTATAACGCGTTGACCAATCCGCCGAGGATCGCGGGAATCGATGACGAGGACGGCGGCGAGCTCGTGCAGCGAGAAGACGATCGTCCCGAAACGGTAGAGAAAAGGCTCGACGTCTACGACCGCCAGACGCGTCCGCTCATCGAGTATTACCGCAAAGCAGGCATCCTCACCGCGGTCGACGCGCTGCAAAGCTTCAGCGCCGTTGCCGAAGTAATCGCCGGCGCCATCGGCGCTGCGTCCGCGCGACCGTAGCGTTGCCGATGGTCACGTTGAAGTCCGCGCGCGAGATCGAGGCCATGCGGCGAAGCGGGAGAGTCACGTCGCGGGTCCTCACCTCCTTGATGAAAGCGGCCCGTGCCGGCATGACGACGAGCGAGCTCGACCGTCTCGCCGAGCGTGGAATCCGCGATGGGGGAGGCATTCCGACGTTCAAAGGCTATAATGGCTTCTCTGGTTCGATCTGCGTCTCGGTGAACGATGAGATCGTACACGGTATTCCAGGTTCGCGCGTCCTCGCCGAAGGCGATCTGCTTTCGATCGACATCGGCACGACGCTCGACGGTTACGTCAGCGATAGCGCGGTGACGATTCCGGTCGGCAACATCGGGCAGGAGGCGCAACGTCTTCTCGAAGTTACGCGGGCCTGCCTAACGATCGGCATCGCTCGGATGGAGCGGGGAAACCACGTCGGCGATATTGGGGCGGCGGTTCAGGAGCACGCCGAGCGGCACGGGTACGGTGTCGTGCGCGAGCTCGTCGGGCACGGCGTGGGGCGCGAGATGCACGAAGAGCCGCAGGTGCCCAACTACGGCGAGCGGGGCACGGGGATCGAGCTTCGCCCGGGTTTGGTTCTCGCCATCGAGCCGATGATCACCCAAGGGAGGCCGAAGATTCGGATCCTCGACGACGGCTGGACAGTCGTGACGGCAGATGGTAAGCTCGCAGCGCACTTTGAGCACACGATCGCGGTGACCGAGGACGGTCCGAAGGTCCTGACGTTGCGCGATTTCGGGGAAGACCCGGCGATCGAGCGTTATCGTCCGCAACAGGAGGCGATTGCGTAAGCTCGGGGAGCTTTCGCCGTACGATTTCAAGCACGCCCGAATAACGTGCGGGTACAAATAACCCTCGACAGGCTAAGTATTGAAGACTCAGGATTGTAAAAGGTAAGTTAAGATGAAAGTTAGACCATCGGTTAAGAAAATTTGCGAAAAGTGTAAGATCATTCGCCGTCACGGTAAGGTACGCGTGATCTGCGACGTGAATCCCAAGCACAAGCAAGTTCAAGGATAAAGGCCCTGCGACAGGCTCAGGCCCTTCGACAGGCTCAGGACTAAAGATTAAAGAGGAAAATTAATTATGGCTCGTATTGCTGGTATCGATCTCCCGCGCGAGAAGCGCGTCGAGGTAGCGTTGACCTATATCTACGGAATCGGCGCCCCGACCGCACGAAAGCTGCTGGCGTTTGCCGGCGTCGACCCGGATCTTCGCGTTAAAGCGATGAGCGAGGAAGACGAAAAGAAGCTCCGCGACGCGATCGACTCAATGCAGCTGCGGGTCGAAGGCGATCTGCGCCGCGAGGTGCAGGGCAATATCAAGCGGCTAATGGACATCGGTTGCTACCGGGGCATGCGACATCGCCGCGGCCTCCCCGTCCGCGGACAACGAACCAAGACGAACGCGCGCACGCGCAAAGGTCCGAAACGAACCGTTGCCGGCAAGAAGAAAACCCTCGCGAAGAAATAGCGCTCAAATCGTAGCTTTTCAGATCTCTAAGGAGGCTCTGATGTGGGTGCGGCTCGACGAGAAGCGCCTGATCAGAGCCTCTCGAATATGAAAGCGGTAGTTACCGCAGGCGGCCGCATCGATGGCGTCTTCGCCCAGGCGGCGGGGACCGACGTCAAAGCCCTCGCTTCAGTACGCGGCGTAACGATGCTGGAGCGAATGCTCGCGGCGTTGCGCGAGGCCGGGGTGAGCGAGATCGCCGTCGTCGGCGGCGAGGAAGTGCGGCGAGCCTGTGGGTCCGCAATCGACCGGTTCGTCGACGAAAGCCCTTCGGGTAGCGAGAATTTGCTGCGCGCCCTGCGCGCGTGGCCGCAGGACGAGCGGCTGGTCTATGCCACCAGCGACCTTCCCTACGTTTCGTCCGCGGCAATCGCGGATTTTCTCGCGCGCGCCGGCCACGGTGCGCTCGCGGTGGCGCTGTCGGAATACGCACAGTTTGCGAAGCGTTTTCCTAACGCGCCGCCGTTCGGGATCAAGCTTGCCGGCGAGCGGGTGGTCAACGGCGGACTCTTTTCGATCCCTCAAGGGGCGACCGGACGGCTCGCGGCGATGGCTACGCGCTTCTTCGAAGCGCGGAAGCGGCCGTGGCGCATGGCGAGCCTCGTCGGCCCGGCAGTCTTGCTGCGTTTCCTGTCGGGCCGGCTCCGCGTCTCCGACTTGGAGACGATGGCCTTGCACGTGCTGCAAGTGCCGGCACAGGCGCTGCGCGGTTGCGCGCCCGAGCTGGCGTTCGACGTGGACACAATCGACGAATACCGTTATGCGTGCGCGAACGAGTAACGCACTAACCGCTCCCAATCCGTTTCTGCTCGCGCTTTTCTGGCTCGGAATCCAGTCCGTCTGGGGCGCGCTCTTGGGAATCTCGCTGCAGGCGCGCAGCATCGAACTCGTCCCGAGCGGCGCCGTCATTGCGTACGGTCACCTGGCGACGATCGGTGCGGCAACTGCGGCGGTGGTGCAAATCCTTGCCGGCATCTTCTCGGACGCACGCCGGCGCAAGGGCAGCCGGCGAATCGAGTTTTATGCGTTCGGAGCCGCCGGCGGCGCGGCGGCGCTCGCATTTTTTTACGACGCGCATACATTTTTCGCGCTGACCCTTGCGTTCGTCGCGCTGCAGGCGACGCTAAACGTAGCGATCGGGCCTTATCAAGCGATCATTCCGGATTTCGTCTCGCGAGCGCGGATCGGAATCGCGTCATCATGGATGGCCGCGCTACAGTCGGCCGGCAACGCGGTCGGCGCGCTCGCAGCGAGCTTCATCGCGAATGCCGGCGCGCTCGCGGCCGCGCTCGGGGGACTCTTGCTGGCGACCTTCGCACTGACGTCAGGCCATGCCCGGAAGCTGCCGCTGCAGCCCGGGGCCGAGGTTGAGGAGCCGTTACGCGTCACGCGCCCGTTCGTCGATCTCTTCATCTCCCGCGCGCTCGTCTATGTCGGCTTTTACACGCTTCTCGGCTATTTGCTGTTCTACGTAGAGGCACTGCTGGGCACCGGCGGCCTTACCGGAGCTAAGCAAACGACTGGCATCCTGATCATCAGCTTCACGATCGTCGGGACGGTCGGGGCGGCTATAGCTGGACGGCCAAGCGATAAGCTAGACAAGCGGTTGGTTGCGACATTCGGTGCCGCGGGGTTCATCGTGGCCCTTGCACTGTTTGTTTCGGCGAAGTCGTTGGCGCTCGCGATCGTAGCAACGATCGTTGCCGGCATCGGCTGGGGCGTCTTTCTCGTCGCCGACTGGGCGATTGCCTGCAAAGTGTTGCCGTCGAGTGCGATGGGAACCGGCATGGGCGTTTGGAATCTTGCGATCCTTCTGCCACAGATCGTCGCTCCCGCATTTACGACGCTCGTGCTGGCGCAGCTGGGCTTGAGCGGCGGCGCGTCGGCGCCGCGAGTCGCGTTCAGCTTAGCGTTGATTGAGACGTTGGTCGGAATTGCGTGGCTTTGGCGACTTTCACCTCGGGCGATAGGAGAATAGGCGACCGAGCGGTAAAGCAGGGTACCTGAGGCGCTGTGCGCGTCTCCCCCGCATGCTTCATGAAGACTTCCCCACCTTTTGTGAGACCGCATGCTTAGAAAAAAAACCATATCTTAAGGAGGCACTCGTGAAACGACTGAGCATCGGAGTGCTCGCAGCGCTGTTCGCAGCGCTCTGCGGGCTCAGCGCGGTTGCCGCTCCTGCGAACGCGACGCATGGTAACATTGGAAACAGCGTCGCGCAAGGGGGCGCACCGCCGGCGGATTTTGGATCTCCGCCGTCCGGTCAGATTCCTATTCTTTATAACGACCATCACGTCTATAGCAAGCCCGATGTACTCAAGCAAGGACGCGTGTTGGGAGCATTAGTGAAGGGCGGAACGCTCTTCATTCCCCTGCGTTCGATGTTCGAGCAAATGGGCGCAACGGTATCGTGGGATGCCGGAAGCCAAACGGCGACTGTCTCGAAACCGGGGGCCGAGGTCAAAGTCACCGTCGGCAAAGCCGAAGTCATGATCAATGGTGAATCGCGTCCGCTCGACGTCCCGCCGATGATTTATCAAGGCGTCGTCGTCGTTCCGGTTCGCGTA
>DATASC010000135.1:0-6190 GCA_036269355.1 Candidatus Cybelea sp.
ACCGGCTCGTTCGACACGTTCGGCGAGTTCCGCCAACCCTGGAACTTCAACCTCGGTATGCAGATGTCGTACGACTTCACCCCACGCGTCTCGGGTCGCCTCGTCGTGACGAACTTGGTCAACCAATGCTTCGGCGGTTCCAGCGAGCCGTGGTCGCGCGCCTATCCGGCGAACAGCGTCGTCTGCGGCTACACCTCGAACACATTTTACAACGGCGGCCATTTCTATAACGGGAGCAGCCCGTTCGACGTCAAAGCGAACGGCGTAGCCGAGAACCCGTACTTCGCACAGTCCTTTGCCGCTTCATACGGTGACGTGAACTCCGCCAACTATCCGCTCGCGCTCAACCTGTACTTTTCGCTGCAAGTAAAATTGTAAAGGAGGCCTGATGAGTCCTCGGATCTGGTACAGGTACCTTATTGCCGCCACTGCGCTCGCCGGCGCCGCCGGTTGTACCGGCGCCGGCCTCCAGCCGGCGCAACCTCCGGGCTCGCAGGGCGCGCCGGTGCAGAGACCCGTCGGGCGCTCCTGGATGAGTCCGGACGCCAGGCACCACGATCTGCTCTACGTCTCTGATCTCGGAAACGACGTGGTCGATGTCTACTCGTTCCCCGAGGGCAAGCTCAAAGGAACCTTGACCGGTTTCACGGCGCTCCATAGCGGCTGCGTCGACGTTAAAGGAAACGTCTTCATCACGAGCAGCGAGCGCATCTACGAGTTTGCCCACGGCGGCACGAAGCCGATCCGCACGCTGATCGATGCCGGTTACGGCCCGACGGGATGCTCCGTCGACCCGAAGACGGGGACGCTAGCGGTAGCGAACATCGGTCCGATCTCCGGGAGTTCGAGCGGGAACATCGCGTTCTACAAAAGGGCTAAAGGGACGCCGCAGATGTACGCGGATCCGTCGATGTTTTTCTACTACGACTGCGCATATGACGGCAGCAGTAATCTGTACGTCACCGGCGGAGACTTTCACGGTTTCTTTACGTTCGCCGAGGTGCTTGCCGGCGGCACGTCGTTCACGGGCGTGACGCTCAACCAGCAGATCAACGTTCCGGGCGGCGTCCAGTGGGACGGCAAATTCGTTGCGGTTGAAGACCAAGGCGCCGGCTACCACGGATCGACCGTTTATGATTTCAAGATCAGCGGAGCCTACGGTACCAGGATCCGCACGGTCTCGCTGAAGGGATCTTCCGACGCGATTCAGTTCTGGATCGAAGGCAACAAGATCATCGGACCGAACATCGGCAGCTCCCCCAACGTGATGTGGTGGAAGTATCCCTTAGCGGGGAACGCGCTCAAGACGATCACCGGCTTCACCGAACCGGTCGGCGTAACGGTTAGCCGCGCGCCGTAGATGCCCGGAGCGGATTGCACGATCGAGCGCGCCGAGGAACGCGATCTCGCCGCGCTCTCACAGCTATTCGACGCATATCGTCAGTTTTTCGCGGGGCACCGTGAGATCGAGCGGTCGACGCGATTCTTAGCCGACCGCTTCGCGGCCGGCGATTCGGTGATCTTCATCGCTCGAAAAACCACCGAGGTCCAAGGGTTCATCCAGCTCTATCCGCTCTGGTCGTCGTGGCACTGCCGGCGCATTTGGTTTCTCAGCGACCTCTACGTGGAGAAATCGAGCCGCAAAAGCGGCGTTGGGCGGCGCCTGGTCGAGCGGGTCGTACGATACGCGCATGAGACCGGCGCCGCGAGCGTTATGGTGGAGCTACCGCGGCGCGAGCCGCATCTGAAGGAATTCTACGCGCGACTCGGCTTTGTGCCGGACGCGTTGTTCGAACTCGCGCGCTACACCCCAGCTTGAGCAAAAGGAGAACGTGATGGAATCGATCGACCGGCGCACGTTTCTGGTATCGACCGGAGCCGCGACGGCGGCAATCGCCGCGACGACGTCCCCCGCAGCGGCGGCGAGCGGTCCGGTCTTTCTCACGACCTGGGAGTGGGGCATCGAGGCCAATGCGCGCGCGGCGCAAGTGCTCGCCTCAGGGGCCTCGCTGCTCGATGCGGTCGAGAAAGGCATTAACGTCGTTGAGGACGATCCGAACGTCGACTCGGTGGGTTACGGCGGACTTCCCAACGCGCAGGGTGAGGTGGAGCTCGATGCCGGCATCATGAGCGGAACGACACACCGCGCCGGATCGGTCTGCAATCTTCACAAGATCAAGAATCCGATCTCGGTCGCGCGACTGGTAATGGAGAAGACGCGCCACACCACGATGGCCGGGGAAGGCGCATTGCAGTTTGCGATCGCGATGGGCTTCGAGCCGATGCAGCTGCTCACCGAGCACAGCTTGGCCGTATGGCTGAAGTGGAAGAACACGCCGAACCACAAGACGTTTTGGATCGACCGCAACCATCACGACACGGTCGGCATGGTAGGGATCGACGGAGCCGGACACGTCGTTGCGGGCTGTTCGACGAGCGGACTGGAGTGGAAAATTCCCGGCCGGGTCGCCGACTCCCCGATTGTCGGTTGCGGCTACTACGCCGACGACGCCGCCGGTGCGGCGTCCGCCACTGGGAACGGCGACGTGATGGCAAACTACTGCACCTCGATGTTCATCGTCCAGCGCATGGCGCAGGGCGCGCATCCCCAAGAAGCCTGCAACGACGTCATGCGGTTCATGGCGAAAACGGCCCCGAATCTTCACGACGACATGTATTGCGTGATCGCGATTAATCCGAATGGCGAAACCGGCACGGCGTCGATGAACGCGAAGCAGTCGCTGCAGTACGCGCTCTGGCGCAATGGGAGCGGCGGTGCCCTGCACACCGCGCCCGCGTTTCTGGGATAGACGTGATCGGGTTAAGGGCGTTCGCAGCGCTCGTACTCGTCATGTGCTGCGGTCTAGGCACTGCCGCGCCGACGCTGCGCTTCTGCATGGAATGTAACTTCGCCGGTGCCCAACTTGCCGGCTCGGACTTCTCAGGCGTGAACTACGTCGGCGCAAACTTCGCGGGCGCCGTGCTTACGCGCGCCTCATTTCGGGACGCCCGACTGGTGGCAGCGAACTTCGCCGGCGCCGATCTCCGCGACGTGGCCTTCGACGCGTCGGAATGCACCGCGTGCAACTTTCAGGGCGCGAAGCTCGATCGCTCGACGTTCACCGGCACCCGTATGACTGCGGCAAACTTCGCGCAATTCGATGCTCTCGTTAGCGACGATCAACTTCGCGAGCTGCTCGCCCGTTGCGCGGCCTGCAACTTTCAGTCGGCACGTTTGGCCGGGCGCAATCTGGCCAGCGGTTCGCTGATCGGCGTCGACTTCTCTAAGGCGGATCTGCGCGGCACGCAGTTCGATGGCGCCGTGATTTGCTGGTACGTCATGAACGGCGCGCAGCAGGATACGAAGTGCGACAACCTGCGCGACGCTCAGGTGATCGGCGCGAGCTTCGCGCGGGTGCGGGTCTGCTCCGATCCCGGCGACGTGGGGACGTGCAGCCCCGTTTCGGCCGATACGCTGCGCCGCTTGAGTGGCTCGACCTTGAGCGGGGCGACGCTTCCGTGAGAAGAATGCGACGAACGCTGGCGAGCGCGGTCACCGCGGCGGCCCTTTTCGTTCTTCCGCCCGGAGCCTCTGCCCAGACCCTCAGCGTCCCGCTCGCGTCGGGAAGCCGCCCGATTCAAACCGAAACGCTCTTTCACGAGCTCTTTGCGGACTTCTTCAAGGAGTCGGACGGCACGACGTACGTGCAGACCGGCGACATCCCAGCAATGTGGCTCCGCGACTCCGCGGCGCAGACGATTCCATACGTACGATTCGCGCGCTCGTACTCGGCGCTGCACGGCGCGTTTCACGGCGTCATCCAGCGCGACGCGAAGAACATTCTCACCGACCCGTACGCCGAAGCCTTTTCCGCCGACTATCACGTCTGGGAACGAAAATGGGAGATCGACTCGCTCGCGTGGCCGGTTCTGCTCGTCTTCGTCTACTATGCTAATACGCGCGACACGACGATCTTTACGCCAACGCTCCACCGCGCGATGCAGACCATCGTTTCAACGTTGGAGTGCGAGCAGCGCCACGCAAGTTGCAGCCGCTACGTCTGGCCGCAGCCGGTTCCCACGCACGACCAATACAATCCGAATACCGGAATGATTTGGAGCGCCTTCCGTCCTTCGGACGACCCGGTAACCTACCGTTTTAATGTCCCGCAGAACGCGATGGCGGTCGTTGCGATGCGACTGCTGGCGCGCTTCGCTCGGGAGGCCTTCAAAGACGACTCGCTGGCGCAACGCGCGACGACGCTTGCCGCGCAAGTGCAGACGGGCGTTTTACGGTACGGAAAAGTCTACAACCGAAAATACGGCTGGATGTACGTGTACGAGACCGACGGCTACGGCCACGACAATATGATGGACGACGCCAACATCCCGAATCTTACCACGTTGCCGTGGTACGGCTGGTGCGCGACGCTCGACCCCGTCTATCTCGATACGCGCCGCTTCACGCTGAGCTTCGACGATCCGTATTACTATACGGGAAAGTACGCAACCGGCCTTGGAAGCCCGCACACGCCGAAGGGTTGGGTTTGGCCGCTCGGGATCATCGGCGCTGCGCTCACGACCACGAAGCGTGATGACATCGTCAACGCTATCGACATGCTGGACCGGAGCGACACGTTAAACGGCCTGATGCACGAATCGGTCAATCCCAACGATCCGCAACAGTTCACCCGGCCGGAGTTCGGATGGGCGAACGCCTTCTGGGCGGACTTACTCTTTCGTACCGTCGCAGGTTACTCGGCGGCGCCGATCGGATTTTTGAGCGCGATGGTTCCCTACGAGCACCAGAGCGAGATTCCCACGGTCACTCCACCATGGACTCAAGCCGCCGACCGCGCCGCATTGAATCGGACGCTCAGCGATCTGCTCGAGCACGCACCGCGCGCGTGGTAGCTTAGTCGCGCGTCCACCACGTGCCGCCCGGGTAGTAAATCGCCGCTCCTTCGCCCCAGATCGCGTAATCGGTCCCCTTCGAGTCGACGGCGAGACCGAGATAATCGCCGAAGGGAAAATAGTAGCCGTTCGCGCTTTTGTACGACGCGCCCGAGCCGCGATTCGAGAGGCGAATCGCCCGGCTCCACGTCGCGCCGTCGTCGGCGCTTCGCGCGTACCAGGTATTCCACGCATGAGCGCCGTTGCGGTTGTCTTGCCAGATGAGTCGAAAGTCGCCGGCGGCCGGCCCGGCGACGATTGCCGGACTCGTGTTGTTGCCGCGTGCGTTCACGAGTGCGGGATCGCTCCAGTGAATGCCGTCGTGCGAGCTGCTGGCGTAGAGCGCGTTCGGTCCCTGTTTCGAATCGTTCTTCGCAAATACGAAAACGTAGTTTCCGTCGCGGTCGGCCGCGATCGCGTCTTGCGCGGTAAAGAAGTCGGGATAGCAGTTATGTTGGCGGCACGGTGCGCCTTCGTGCGCGATCGCGAATGAGATCGTCCGCCAGGTCGCGCCACCGTCGGTGGACGTAACGAGTTCCACGTGACCGGGGCCGGTCTGATTTCGTCCGCTCTCACCGTCGACCGCAAACCAAACGGAGCCGTCCGGCGCCGTCGTCCCCGTATACGAGTAATACCAAAGCCGTTCGTGCGTAGCCTTGACCGCAGGCTGCCAGGTCGAGCCGCCGTCGTGCGAGGCCGCGACATAGAGCGCGTTGTAGGAGTTGAAGGCGACGTACACGTCTTTTCCGTTCGCAGACAGCGCTATCGTCGGCTTGTCGCTGTACTTTAGAGGTCGATCGAGCCGCACCGACCGGCTCCACGTTTTTCCGCGATCGCGCGACTGCGCGAAGGCGACGCCGGGGAGAAAGCCATTCAAGCAGACCGCGTCGATGATGCCGCCTTGTGCGACGGCGATCTGCGGATCGTATTGGAACGGCACCCGCGTCCCGCGCCTGCAGATGAGACGGGTCGGCTGCCAGCTTCGGCCGCCGTCGCTCGATGCTCGGAAGAGCAAGAAGTCTTTGTGCTGATTCGTCGTCATTTGGTAGATCCAATTGGAATCGGGATCTGCCGCGACGACCGGCTCCCAGCGCGTCTCCGCCGAATCGCCCCATCGATGCTCGGTTTCGAAGTGCGGTGCTTCGGTTGTGACGCCCTCGCGCGCGCCCCCGGCGGCCGGCGGAGCGTAGCTATTCTTGACCGCAATGCACGACGAAAGGGCGAGGGTGAGGTAACA
>DATASC010000136.1:0-7419 GCA_036269355.1 Candidatus Cybelea sp.
CTTCTTCTTTCGCTGGGGAGCGGTCGTCACGTGGATATTCGGCGCGGCGCTCCTCGGCGGTTATACGTCACCGAACGGCGGCAATGGATTCGTCGACGCGTTCACGCTGCGCGGCGACATGGCGCCCATCGGGTTCGGCGCTTGGCTTGGAACGATCATGCTCTTAAACGTCTGGGGCCTAATCTGGCGCAATCAAAAGAAGATCCTCGGCTTCGTTCCGGCGACCGACGAAGAGAAGGCAAAAGCCCGGCGAGTCGCCTTCCTAGCGTCGAGAGCGAACACGATGCTTTCCATTCCAATGCTCTTCTTCATGGCGACGGGCCCCACGTCGATGAGCCACTGGATATACTAAGGAATCAGGACCATCTTGCCGACGTGCTCGCTCGATTCCATGCGAGCGTGTGCGTCTGCAGCGTGCTCGAATCGATAGACTGAGTCGATAACCGGCGCGATGATGCCGCGCGCCGGCAACAGCTGCCAGATACGCCGTTCGAGTAAGCGCGCAATCGCGGCTTTCTGGCGCGCGCTCCGCGGGCGAAGCGACGAGGCGACGATCGTTGCGCGCTTGGCAAAGAGCTTCCCCAAGTCGAGTTCGATGCGGCGTCCACGCGTCGTCGCGATGCAGACGACCCGTCCGTCGAGCGCCAGCACCTCGACGTCGCGCGCGACGTAGTCGCCGCCAACGATGTCCAAAACGACGTCGACGCCGCGACCAGCAGTGATTCGCGCGGTCTCGCTGACGAAGTCCGACGTGCGGTAGTTGATTGCCGCCGACGCGCCGAATCCGAGCGCCGCGGCGCACTTTTCGGAGGAACCGGCGGTGGCGATCGCCGTCGCTCCGAGCGCCCGCGCGAACATGATCGCGGTCGACCCAATGCCGCTCGTCCCCCCGTGAACCAAGACGGTCTCGCCGGCTCGCAGGCGCGCCCGCGTGAAGAGATTGTCGTAGACCGTGAACGCGTTCTCGGGAAGCGTCGCTGCTTCGACCGCGCTCCAGCCCTCCGGAATCGGCAGTACCTGTCCAGCCGGCACCGCGACGTATTCGGCGTAGCCTCCGCCGTTGGTCAGCGCGCAGACTCGATCGCCGCGCTTCCAACGGGTTACGCGAGGCCCTGTTTGCGCAATAGTGCCCGCGACCTCGAGGCCGAGGATTTCCGATGCCCCAGCAGGCGGCGGATACTTTCCTTGACGCTGCATCACGTCGGCGCGAGAAACGCCGGCCGCCTCCACTGCGACGATCACTTCTCGCGACGCGGGTTTGGGCATCTCCGACTCTCGGATGCTTAAAACCTCGGGGCCGCCCGCGCTGACGAAGGTCACGTGTCGCACGTCACTGCCTCTTCCCCACGACGAACATTGCGTCGCCGAATGAATAGAACCGGTAACGCTCGGCCACCGCCTCGGCGTAGGCGCGTAAGATCCGCTCGCGGCCGGCGAAGGCGCTCACGAGCATCAGAAGGGTCGAGCGCGGCAGATGAAAGTTCGTGACCATCGCTCCGACGGCCCGGAATTGGTACCCGGGAGCGATAAAAAGATCGGTCGAGTATTCGCCCGCTTCGATTCGCCCGCAGGCGCGAACGTTTCCCTCGAGCGCGCGCACCACGGTCGTTCCGACGGCGACGATGCGGCGCCCTGCACTGCGTGCCGCTTCGATCGCGCGCGCGGCCGAGGGTTCGATCGAGTACGACTCTTCATGCATCGCGTGCTCGCGCACAATCTCCGCGGTCACCGGTCGAAACGTGCCGAGGCCGACGTTGAGCGCTATTCGCACGATCTGCACCCCGCAAGTTGCGATCTCCCGCAAAAGCCGCGGTGTGAAGTGTAGGGACGCCGTCGGCGCGGCGACGCTTCCGGGCCGGCGGGCAAAGACGCTCTGATAGCGCCGCTGCGCGCGAGCGGATTCGTTGTGAATGTACGGTGGCAACGGCATGCGACCGGCGCGTTCGAGAAACGTTTCAAACGGAACGTTCAGACGAAGCTCGATCTCGCGCACTCCGTTGTCGAGCTCGGCGAGAACGACCGCCTCGCCGAGGTTGCAAAACGCGATGCGGCTGCCGGCGCGCAGCCGGCGTGCCGGTTTTGCCAGCGCGATCCAACGCGAGGCTTGCGGATCGTACTGCATCGAGTTCGACGGATGCAGCAAGAGTAGCTCGGCGCGGCCGCCGTGCTCGCGATCGCCGAGAAGTCGCGCTCGGATGACGCGCGTCTCGTTGAGTACCAGCAAGTCGTCCGATGTGAGCAGCCGGGGCAGATCGTAAAAGGTGCGATTCTCGATGACGTCGCCGTCCACGACCATCAGCCGGCTCCGATCGCGAACGCTCGCAGGGTGCTGCGCGATCAATTCCTCGGGCAGGGCGTAGTCGAAGAGCGCGACCGGTTCGCCGGACGGGCGTTCAGCCGAGATGTTGGAGAACCGTTCCGGGGAAGTACAGGGCTAGAATCGCAGCAGCGTCGGCGCCGCCGGCCGCCAATCCGCGGGCGCCCCACTGGCAAAGGCCCACCCCGTGACCGAGGCCGCCGCCGGCAATCGCGACGCCACCGCCATCGGGAGTGCGGCGAAGATCGTTGAGCAACAGGCTTGGCAGCACTCGCGTGCCGACGCCTCGGCGAAACGCACTGCCGCCGACGGTGGTGCTGCCGAGATCGGTGGCCACCTCGAAAGCGCGCGCGCGTCCGCTCGCATCGCGCGCTGTAATTTTTAGGTCGTCGACTCGAAGCGGTCCGGGTGAGGCAGCGGAAAAACGTTGCGCGATAACGTCGAAGCCCAGGGTGCGCTCCCAGCGAAAGTTCGGCGAGTCTGCACACGACGTGCAGACGACGCCGCCGAGATAAGAAATCGGGACGTTGCCCCACGCCTCCGCCGACGATTCGGTATGGCCGCCGCAGCACGACGAATAGGCGATCTGTGCGTAGCCGCCCCCGAAACCGAGCACCGCTCCCGCGCTTGCGTCGACCGCGGCGACTCCCGAGGGTGCCTCGGCCGCGATCCCGTCGTACCGCTGATCGATCTCGGACGGGACGAGGTCGTAGGAACGCCGCGGATCGCTGCGCTGCAGTACGTAGGTCCGCGCACAAATCGCTTGTGCTTGCAGTGCCGCAAGCGGCCACGACGGCGGCATCTCTCGCGGTACGACGCTATAGAGATACTGTTCGAGATCGACGACGTTAACGATCTGCCCGTCTTCGGTCTGCTCGAACGTTCCGCGGTAGAGCCTTCCTTCGAAGTCGAAGGTGCCGGCCGGCGCGGGAGTTGCGGCGCCGCGCCCGAGCAGCACGCGCAGCGCTTGACGTGGGGAGTTTCGCGACGGATCGGCATCGTTTTGAGCTCGCGCCGCGCGCGGCAACGCAATCGCGGCCGCGCCGAGCATGAGGAACTTCGTGCGCCGCATCCGTAAGGGCCGGTTAGAGCAGGCGTTCCTGCGCGGGAGTTCCCCCCGCGAGGCCAAGGTGCCGGTACGCGAGGGCGGTCGCACGGCGCCCGCTCGCAGTCCGCGTGACAAAACCTTCCTTGAGCAAGAATGGCTCGACCACGTCTTCGAGCGTCTCCGCGTCCTCGGTCAACGTAGCCGCAATTGCCGCAATGCCGGCGGGTCCGCCGCGGTACTGTTCGACGATCGTCTTGAGAAACGCGCGGTCGAGCCGATCGAGGCCGAGAGCGTCGACGCCTTCGCGATGCAGCGCTTCGTCGGCGACTTCGGCCGTGATGTGCCCGCTGGCGCGAACCTCAGCGTAATCGCGAACGCGCCTCAGCAAGCGGTTTGCGATGCGCGGCGTGCCACGGCTCCGCGAGGCTATCGAGTGCGCGGCGTCGGCATCGATCGGTACGCCCAACACCGTTGCCGAACGATCGACGATGCGCTCGAGCTCGGCGACGCGGTAGTAATCTAGATGGTGAACGATGCCGAACCGCTCACGCAGCGGAGCGCTCAGCATGCCGGCGCGAGTCGTCGCTCCAATCAGCGTGAAGCGTTGCAAGGGCAGCTTCAGCGTCTTCGCGTAGGCGCCACGATCGACGACGAAGTCGATCTGAAAATCCTCCATCGCCGGATAGAGAAACTCTTCGACGACGCGGCTTAGGCGGTGAATCTCGTCGACGAAAAACACGTCGCCGTGTTCGAGCGACGTGAGAACGCCGACGAGATCCTTCGGCTTTTCGAGCGTCGGCCCACTCGTCGGTCGAAAGTTCGCACCGAGTTCGCGCGCGATGAGTGCGGCGAGCGTCGTCTTGCCGAGACCCGGCGGCCCGTAAAAGAGCACGTGCTCCAGCGGTTCGTTGCGGCCGCGCGCCGCGTCGATCGCGATACGCAAACCCTCCACGACGTGCTCTTGGCCGACGTATTCGTCGAACGAACGCGGACGGAGACTCGCGCCGTAAACTTCGTCTTCGAGCGTATCCTGCGGATCGACGACGCGCTCGAAATCGCGGCCGGCGCTCGTCTCGGGCGCCACGTCCGCGGGGCCGAGCAGACGCCTACGCGCTTCGGTCATACGGATTCTTTCGCTTTGCGGCGGTATATCTCCGCGAGCAAACGCTCCGCGTCGTCGATCGCCGAATCGGCCTCCAGCGTCTGCCGAATCATCGCTTCGCCTTCGGTGCGCTTATAGCCGAGCTGAAGCAGCACCGCGAGCGCCTCGGCGGCGAAATCCGGAATAGGTTTCGGCGGAGGCGGCGGTGCGTCGCGAATGAGCAAAAACTTTGCGACCTTCCCTTGGAGTTTTGCGACGATGTCGCGCGCCTTCTGCTGACCGATTCCCGGCAGACTCTTGAGAAACGCATAGTCGCCGCGATCGATCGCGCCGGCGATCGTGGACATTGGCACGCTGAACGCGCGGGCGGCGGAGCGTGGGCCGATCGAAGCGACGGTCAGCAGCGCTTCGAAGAACTCCCGCTCGATCGTATTCGTAAAGCCGTAGTAGGTAAACCGGCCGCTGTTGCCATCGAGATTGACGACCGAGTAGACCTCAAGCGTAACCCGCTCGCCGGGCGTTGCCGGCACCTTTTCCGCGATGCACGGCGGCAGCACGATCTCGTAGCCGAGTCCGCCGGCCTCGACCAGCGCCGTCTCACCGCTGCGCTCGATCAGCGAGCCGGAGATCCTATCGAACACCGGCGACCTCGTGTCGTTCGAAGACGTTGAGAAACGCGAGCGCGAGAGCGAGCGCGTCCGAGACGTCGTTCGGTTTCGGCGACGTGCGCAGCCCGAGGAGCGTCGTTACCATCGCGTTGACCTGCTCCTTACGCGCGCTCCCCGATCCAACCAGCGCGCGCTTCACGCGCGCGTGCCCGAGCGAGTGAACCGCAACGCCGGCCTGGGCACTTGCCAGACAGATTACGCCGCGTGCATGTCCCATGATGACCGCCGTACGCGGGTTCGTGTAGCTGGTGTAAAGGTCTTCGATGACGACCAAGGCGGGCTTGGTCGAGGCGATCACCTCGCAGATCGCAGCGTGAAGCTCGGCAAGGCGGCACTCGAGGGCCGCGTTGGCCCGCGGGACCACCACGCCCGCCTCGACGAGTCGAACGCGTCCGTCCGATCGCTCGATCGCGCCGTATCCGGTCGTCCGCAGGGCCGGGTCGATACCAAGAATGCGTACTGAGGCGCGTTTCAGGGCGGCGGCGTTCCGTTCACGGTCATGGTGACGGACGATCCGGGCGATAGCGTCGTGCCCGCCTGGGGCTGAGTGCCGACCACTTTTCCGCCCGCACCGGCCGCCGTCGTGTACTCTCGACGCGCCACCGAATATCCGTAGGACTGCAAGAGCGCGGCCGCATCGTCGGGAGCCAATCCGTCGGTATCGGGGACCTGGCCCGATACTGAGAGCATCAGCATCACGGTCGAGCCCTGTGCCACCGAGCCGGCGGGCGGGGTCTGCTCGACGATCTTCCCGTTGTTCGCGCTCTGCTGAACGTACCGCACCGAGACTTGGAATCCGGCCTGCGTCAACGCCGCCTGCGCCGACGCGTAATCTTCACCGACCACGTTGGGGAGGGTTGCGGCGGGCGCATTCGGTTCGAGCGTCGGCGCCGCGTTCGGCATCCCGCTGTTGACGACGACGCGGACCGTCGCATTCCGATCTACCGTGGCGCCTTGCGCGACGTTTTGCGAGGCGACGGTATCGGCGGGCACCCCGGGAACGCTCTGCGACGTATCGAGCGTGATCCCCATGCGCGCCGCGAGCGTTCGTGCACGATCGACGGCCATGCCAACGAAGTTTGGAATCTTCACCGGCGGAGGGCCGTCGGAGATGGTCAGCGTGACGCGGCTTCCCTCCTGAACCTTCGCGCCGGGCTTCGGCGCCTGATCGACGACGTTGTCGCGCACCGTATTGTCGAAACGCCGGTTGAGCGTTACGGCGAAACCTTCTTCCTGCAAGATGCGCTGCGCGTCGTTGACGTTGAAACCGCGCACGTCCTCGAGTCCGCGCAGCGGCTTTCCGTTGCTCACCACGAGCTCGACGACCTGATTGCGCTCCACCTTCGTCCCTGCGGGCGGCGATTGGCGGATCACGTGATCGGGCGCCACCGTCTCGCTCGCGCTCTTCGTGAAGCGCGTGCGCAATCCGGCGTTGACGACCTCTTCCTGTGCTTGCGCTTGGGTCATGTTGGTGTAATCGGCGACCACGACGCCGGCGCCGAGCGTGGGCAGAGAACGGGCGAAGATTTCGTAACCGAGCGCCGTTGCAGCGAGCAGTGCGGCGATCAGAACGACGACTAGCCAGGGCGAACGCCGCCCCGGCTGCGCATCGATCTCGTCGGCGGCGCGGTACGACCGGTCCGGCATCGGCGAGCGCCGCGGCGGCAGCCGCGACGCGGCGATGGCGCTGGTCGGCGCGTCGTCGGCGATGCGATATCCCGCGACGGTCGGACGCTCGCGAGCCTCGCGCAATGCGCTCGCAAGATCGCTCGCCGACTGAAAACGGTTCTCGGGCTTTTTTTGCAGCAGCCGGTTGACGATAGCGGCGAGCGCCGGACTGACGCCCGTCTCGCGGACGTCGATCGTCGGTACGGGGTCGCCGATGTGTTTGAGCGCGACCGTCACCGGCGACTCCCCCGTGTACGGCAGCTTGCCCGTGAGCATCTGATAGAGCACGACGCCCATGCTATACAGATCGGAAGTCTCGTGGACTTCGTGCTCCTGGGCTTGCTCGGGCGAGATATAGTAGACGCTGCCCATCACCAGCCCCGGCTTCGTGAGCGCCATCGTCTGCTGCGAGACGGCGCGCGCGATGCCGAAATCGGAGAGCTTAACTACGTCGTCCTTGGTAACGAGGACGTTTGCCGGCTTGATGTCGCGATGAAGCAGACCCTGGCGGTGAGCGTAGGCGAGACCGCTCGCGATCTGGACGGCATAATCGATCGCTACCGGCTCGGGCAGCCGGCCGTCCGCGGCGATGATCTCGGCGAGCGAGGGCCCGTCG
>DATASC010000137.1:0-2784 GCA_036269355.1 Candidatus Cybelea sp.
GGGGGCGCGAACTGCGGGCTCAACGGGAACGGATAACCGTCGCCGTACATTTTGTTGTTGGCGGTCCAGACGACCGCGCCGCGCGAGGGCGCGACCCGCGGGAGCAGTGCGAAGGGAATCGAGGGATAGCGTTTGCTCAAGTCGTTTGCCGGATGAACCCAGCGCCCGCGAACCGGGTCGTTTGGAATCTTGCCGGCCAAATGGTAGGCGACGCGGCCACTCGTATCGGCCAGCTCGAAGTTTTGCGTCGGACCGGGGAACGTGGCCAAAGCCGCGGTAGCGTCTTCGATCGTTCGCGCACGACCGAGGCTGATGAAGGTCGTGAGCGGCGAGACGGGATCGTCGTACGCGCTCCAGTGGACGAGGACGAACTCGCCGTGCGTCGTCGTTAGGCCGAACTCCCGCGCCGCGCGATAGTATCGCTTGCTCGCGGCGCCACGGAAGCGGACCGCAAAGCGTTCGGTCTGCCAGGCGGTGGGATCGAGCCGCGGGGGCGGTTGAAATACGGAGAGTGATGTGACGGTACCATCGGTCGCTCCCCACGCTACGGATTCGTCGTGCCCGAGCACGACCGTCGGACAGCCGGGCAGAGCCGCACCCGCGACGTGATAGCCCGGTGCGCGCAGATCGACTAAGTACCAGACGCCGGGCATCTGCAGCGCGAGATGCGGATCGTTAGCGAGCAGCGCGCGCCGGCGCAGCGTCCGGTCCGCGCCCGCGGCCCATTCGTTGCTTCCGATAGGCGGTCGGGCGTCGGCCATCGTGCGCAGCAGCATGGCAACGTGGCGCTTACAGTTCGGGCCGGGCCCCATTCCGGCAAGGCCGTTCGTCACCGGCGCGTCGTAACAGGGATCGGTAAAGGGAAAGCGCGCATCGAGCAGCGGAAGTCCGCCGCTGCGGTATGCGGCGTCGCGCGATTCGACGGCGTTCCAATCATCGATCAGGTCGAGTACCGTAACCATCGCGACGGCAAGCGAATCCTGTGGAGTCCACGGACGCGGCCGGTAGCTGAGAATCCGGAATTCGACTGGAAGCGGCTCGCGTTCCATCGCCGCGTTGACGCCGTCGCTAAAGGCTTGCAATAACGCGCGGGAATCCGGATTGAGACGGCGCCACTGAACCGCGATCATCGCGCGTACGGGCACGGCGCGCTCGCGTTCGTCGGTGGCCAGGGCGCTCGCGCCATAGACTTCGGCAAGCTCGCCAAGGATGAATCGGCGGAGCAAATCCATTTGAAAAAGCCGGTCGGACGCCTCGACGTAACCCTGCGCGAAAAACAGATCGCGTTCGGTCTGCGCCATGATGTGTGGAACGCCGCGATCGTCGCGTAAAATCGAGACGGGTGCGTGGACACCGCTGCCGGTAATCGTTCCCTCTGCCCGGGCGTGCACTCGCATGCCCACGGCGACGTTGCCTGCGAAGGCGAGGAGCGCCAGTGCGACTAGGGCGACGATCGCGAGCAACGTGCGCCCGACAAACTTCATGGCGTGCGGTTAGGCATCCACGAAAACGTCGTCGCCTTCCACCGATACCTCGAAAGTCAGCAGCGGCACGACGGCCGGCAGGGTGAGCGCATCGCCCGTTTTTACATCGAACGTCGCGCCGTGCCGCGGGCACACTACCCTCTCGCCTTCGAGTTCGCCTTGGTCGAGCGGACCGCCGTCGTGGGTACAGACGTCTTCGATTGCGTAGATCTTGCCGTCGACGTTGCAGAGCAATATTTCGAGGGAGTCGATAAGAACGCGCCGGGTCGTTCCCGGCGCGATTTCGGAGACCTTCGCTACTCGGTGTTTGGCCACCCGAGCCCGTTTCTACGGCCTCCCCCCGTGTCATCCTGTTATCGAAGGACGCTCCCCCACGCGGTCCAGAACGCGGAATCGGAATCCCGGCGATCCGTCGCGAGGTCGTATAACAATTCGAACGCGTCGCGCGTCAGAGCCCCGGCCTTCGTGCTCGAATCGATATCGTCGAACGAGAAAACCGTATGACGCAGGCTCGCGTCGAGAAACTCGTCCGCGAAGCGCTCGATTTCGGTCGGGTCACGCGCCGGCAAACGCAGCCTTTGAGCGATGCGCTCGAGTTGTCCGCGCGGATCGTGCATGAGGAGATCGTAGTCCACGACGACGAGCGGCTTGCCGTCGAGTTCGCCGAGAAGCGGCACGACGTTGACGAGCCAAAGGCGTTGGGCAGTTTCGACGTCCATTTGCTGCCGCGAGTGCAGCGAGGCGGCGACGCTTGCCGGATTGCGGATGGCCAGCAGGTAGGCGTCGTCGACCTTCGACTCGCGAAGCACCCGCAGCCAGAACGGCAAGAGCCGAATCGTGCGGGGATCCTTGAACCCCCAGAGCGGCGCGTGCGCGAAACGGCGGTGCAAATAGCGGCGCGCCTCGCGTCGCAGGTTCCACATTCGCCAGCCGCCGAAGCGGCGAGGATCGATCGCGGCGAGTGCGTCCCAAGTGAGACCGAGCGCCTTGAGCACACGCTCGTTGAGCTCGACGACGCCGCGGTCTTCCCAATAACCCGTCGGATTCTCCGGCTGCGCGTCGAGAAAGTCACTCCCCAGGTCGACTCCGAGCGCCGCGGCGCCACGAGCGATTGCGCTCGTGCCGCTTCGATGCATGCCGAGCACGACGATCGCGCGCGACACGCTAGCGGGTGATTGCGAAGACTACGCCGATCATAGCCCTTCTGTTTAGAGCAGGACGCAATCCCACCTCGCGAAAGGAGCGGTCATGAAGCAGCTCTTACTCGGAGTGGCTTTAATCCTCGCTTTGTGCGCGGGCG
>DATASC010000138.1:0-15884 GCA_036269355.1 Candidatus Cybelea sp.
ATCTTCAACGACATCTCGGGCAACTCGCTCCCTGCCGTTTCCTGGATCGTGCCGATCGACAAGAACTCCGACCACCCGGGGATCACCCAAGACGATGGCCCGTCGTGGGTCGCGAGCATCGTCAACGCCGTCGGCGAGAGCTCGTACTGGGGCTCGACGGCGATTATCGTGGTTTGGGACGACTGGGGCGGCTTCTACGATAACTATGCGCCGCCGGTCAAGGATTACGGTGGACTAGGATTCCGCGTTCCGGCTCTGATCATCTCGCCGTATGCGCGCCCCGGGTACATTTCGAAGACGCAGTACGAGTTCGGCAGTATCCTGCGCTACGTCGAGGACAACTTCAACCTCGGCACGTTAGGGCCGCCGTCGACCGACAAACGCGCGACGAGCATCATCGATAGTTTCGATTATTCGCAGTCCACGATTAAGTTCAAACCGATTACGTCGAGTCACGACAAAGCATATTTCTTGCGTGAAAAAGAATCGCCGGGCACGCTGGAGAGCGACTAGCGACGGAAGAGTTCCGAGCAGGGGAGCCGCCCGGGTCGGATAAAGTGAGGGCGGGCGCGCGGTCGTAGCTCAATTGGATAGAGCAACAGGCTACGAACTTGTAGGCTGGGGGTTCGAGTCCCTCCGACCGCGATTTCCCATACGCTCGCGCTGCAACGGTTGTCGGTCCCCGCAGGGTCCTGCTATACTGCGGTGTCGAACCGCTATAAACGGCTACGGCTCGGTAGCTCAGTGGTAGAGCAGGGGACTCATAAGCCCTTGGTCGTAGGTTCGAGTCCTACCCGAGCCATAACGAAAAAGGCTAGGTGTAAACGTTCATGTCGACGATTCCGTGCGATTTCTGTCCCCATCCGGTCGATCGCGCCCAGATGGAAGAGATCGAGATTTCTCACTACGTCCCGGATAGCTCCGGTGAAGACCTCGCATACGCGCGGACGTACTTCTTCGGTCATCCCGACTGCGTGCGGAAGTTCTATCGAACGCTCGTCGACCATAAACTCGACCTCTTCAAACACATTCCCAGCGCGGGAACGCCGCCGGATGCCTCGCGTTAAGCACATCTTGTTTCGTGCGCCCGTAGCGTAGCTGGATAACGCACAGCCCTCCGAAGGCTGGGATCGGGGGTTCGAATCCCTCCGGGCGCGCATCTATGACTGACGACGAACTGCGCTTACGGCGCGCACTCGAGCTCGCCGAAGAAGCCGCGCGCGCGGGCGACGTGCCCATCGGGGCGTTGCTCGTCAGCGGCGATCTCGTGCTGGAAGCCAAGAACGAAAAGGAAGCGCGGCGTGATGCGACCGCGCACGCGGAGATGCTGCTCTTGCGCGAGGCCGCCCGGCGCTTGGGCGCGTGGCGCCTTTCGGAGGCGACGCTCTACGTGACGAAAGAACCGTGTGTGATGTGCGCCGGCGCGATGATCGCCGCACGCATCAAGCGGCTCGTCTACGGCGCCCGCGATCCGAAGGGCGGCGCCGACGGAGGAGCTTTTGAGATCCTTCGTTCGCCGCTAACGAATCATCGTCTCGACGTGACATCCGGGGTGCTGGAGAACGAGGCCGCCGCGCAGTTGCAGGAATTCTTTCGACAGCGGCGCCAACCCACAGCCTCGGAGAGGTGGTCGAGTGGTTGAAGGCACCCGCCTCGAAAGCGGGCGAACGTGTTGAGCGTTCCGTGAGTTCGAATCTCACCCTCTCCGCCACTTAGCGAACGCACTCGCTCGCGCCGCGGGCTAAGACGCTAACGGCAGTTGGACCGTGAAGCGGGAGCCGCTCGGCGTTGAGTCGAGCTTGATCGCGCCGTGCGCGCGCTCGACCGCGCGTTTGACGATTGCGAGGCCGAGCCCCGAACCGGGAACGTCGCGCTGCGTTCCGCGATAGAATCGGTCGAAGACGCGGGCCGCGTCGGTCGATGGTATGCCCGGGCCTTGGTCGGCGACTTCGATGACGGCCGCCGAATCTTGCGCGCGCACCCGCACGGCGATCTTTCCCTCGCCGTACTTTACCGCATTGTCGGCTAAGTTCGTTACGACGTAACCAAGCTCGGTCGGATCGATCGAGGCGAGGATTCCCGACGGCGTCGAGAGCTCAAAACTGCGGTCGGGGTGTGCGTCGGCGATCGGCCCGACGAGATCGGCGACGAGCGTTCCGACGTCGATCGGCGCGGCGGCCGGCGCGGCTTCGGGACTCTCCCAGCGTTCGAGCAGAATGAGCTTGTCGATCAGCGATCCCATGATCCGGCTTTGGGCGTTCATGGTGTCGAGAATCCGTTCGCGATCGGCGGGATTGTCGAAGCCGCCTCGGCGCAGGATAGCGATGAACCCCTGCACGACCGTGAGCGGCGTTCGGAGTTGATGTCCTGCATCGGCGATGAACTGACGCATGGAACTGTTAGCACGATCGCGCGCGGCGAAGGCACGCTCCATTTGATCGATCGCGCCGTTGTAGGCGCCGGCGAGAGCGCCAAGCTCGTGCCGCTCGTCGGCGGCGATCGGTTGGGGGGTCAAATCGCCGGAGGCGAAGCGCTGTAATGCGGCGGTCACGTCGTCGAGCGGACGCACGGCCTGGCGCGTCAGCGCGCGGGCGATCAAGATGCCGCAAGCAATCGCGAGCAAAAGCGCGATCAGCATCGGAATAAGAAACGACCTGACGTTCGAGACGAGCGTTCCGCTATTTGCTCGTACGATGATGTAAAGATTGCCGACGTGTGCGTAGAGGGGCTCGAGACCGAAGGCCGTTGCGAGACCGAGGATGACATTGGCGAGCGGTCCAGAGACGTGCGGATCGCCGGAGAGGTCGCCGCGCCGCCGCGTCGCGACGACTGGCCGTGGATCGGAGCGATGTTGGCGGTAGACCGTGACGCGCGTGCCGGCGTCGAGAAAAATGATTTCCGTTCCGGCCCCCAGCAGGAGCGACGCGGCAAACGCGCCACCTTCGCGAGCGTCCGTCGGTGCGGGCCGCGCGAGCGACGCTTCGAGCTGCGTCATCGTGCCGCTCAACTCGTTGGAGAGCGTGCGAATGTAGAAGCCGAACGCGAGCAGCGCGCCGGCGACGATTGCCGCGACGAGCACGAGCGAAATCTCGACGGCGGCGAGGGTTTGAATTCTGCGAGCGAGCTTCGTCGTCATGACGGCGTCGACCGCAGGGCATACCCCGCTCCGCGCAGCGTTTGGATAAGCTTGACCGGCTCGCCGCTGTCGAGCTTGGCGCGCAAGAAGGAGACGTAGGTTTCGACGGTATTAGGGATCACGTCGCGATCGATGCCCCAGACCAAATCGAGGAGTTGCGAGCGAGTCAGCACCTCTTCGGCGTGCTCGGCGAAGACGCGAAGCAAATCGAACTCGCGCGCCGAGAGTTCGATACGCCGGTTGCCGCGATACACCGTTCGGCTCGCCGCGTTGATGTTCAAGTCCGCATATTGAAAGGTCTCGTGCTGCTCGATGCGGGGACGGCGCAGCAGCGTCCGCAGGCGTGCGACGAGCTCTTCGAGGTCGAAGGGTTTGCCTACGTAGTCGTCCGCGCCCGCGGTGAGCCCGGCGACCTTTTCGGCGATTTCGGTGCGTGCGGTCAGCATGACGACGGGAGCGGTGGTCAGCCGGCGGATCTCCGGAAGGAGCGCGAAACCGTCCAAGCCGGGTAACATCACGTCTAGGACGATGAGATCCGGCGACCAGGTTTGCAGGATCGGCAATGCAGCCGATCCCTCGGTAACGCTGCGCACGGCGAAGCCTGCTTGCTCCAGGCCGTACTCGAGCAACTCTCGAAGGGCGCGCTCGTCATCCACGACGAGCACCCGGGCCGGTTCGCCGCTTGGCCCCATTCTCAGACTCACTCCAGGATTAAAAACTCACCCTTTCGTTACAATCGAACCATCCATGTCAGGCAAGGAACGGCCCTTTCGGCGATTTTTCGTTACGCTCTGCGCTCTCCTAGTCGCCGCCGGCTGTGGCGGCCGCCCGGCGGCGCGCCCGAGCCCGGTTCCACTCGTCGACACCGCGGTTGCGAGTTTCGGTTCGATCTCGCCGGAACGCCAACTCGCGGGCGTCGTCGCGCCCTATCAGAACGTTGCTATCCAGAGCACGCTGGCCGAGCCCGCCGACACCGTTTTCGTGAAGGAGGGCGACACGGTTCGCGCCGGTCAGCTGCTGGCGCAGTTGGACACCTCCGACCTGCAGGCGCAGCTACAGTCCGATGTTGCGACCGCGAACAGCAATCATGCGAACACGGTACACACCGTTTATCAGGGTTCGCTGAACATCGCGCAGGGTCAAGACACGGTGCGCACCGACGAGGCCGTAGTCAGCCAGGCAAAGCAGACCCTGGCAAACGATCAGCACAATCTGACGCGCGATCAGAGCCTGTTGAATCAAGGATACGTTTCGCAGCAGGCGGTCGATGCGCAAGCGACGCTAGTGAAGAACGATCAGCAAGCGCTCGGTTCGGCCAATGCAAATCTTTCTTCGGCCCGCTCGACGGTTCAGGCGAACGGCACGCTATCCGGCCAAGGTCTCCAATCGGCGGCGGTACAGCAGTCAGCGGCTCAGGAACAGGTTGCCCAAGCGCAAGCAACCCAAATTCGCGTGCAAATCGGTAAAGCGGCGATCGTCTCGCCGATCGACGGCGTCGTCGTGAACCGCAACATCAATCCGGGCGAATATCCGGGCAATCGCCAGATCTTCACCCTGCAGCAGGTGAACCCGATCTACGCCGTGCTTCACGCCTCGAGCGAAGAGGTGGCGCACATCGTCAATGGGGCATCGGCGACGATCACGGCTCCCGATCTTAACGGAAGCCCGCACTTCCTCGGGCACATCGCCGGCGTGCTAAACGAGATCAATCCGGGATCGACGGACTTCCAAGTCAAGGTTTTGCTGATGAACCCGCAGCAGCGCCTCCGACCCGGCATGGTGGTGCAGGGCCTAGTCGCGACGCCGCCGGTCAGGGGCATCCGCCTTCCCACGTCGGCGTTCACCGACGACAATCACGACGCGATTATGGTTGTGCTGACCGGCGACACCGTCAAGACGATGAAGGTCGCGGAGGTGGCCAGCGACGGAACGAACTCCGTAGTGAGCGGCGTCGCCCCGGGAACGCGCGTCGTGACGAACGGTCAAATGAGTCTGGGCGACGGCGAAAAGGTCTCGTTCCAGCAGTGAAATTCAGCTTAACAAGACTCTTCATCCAGCGTCCGACGCTGGTCTTCGTGATCATCGCGCTAATGATGTTTGGGGGCATCCTCTCCGCGGCAACGATCGTCAAAGAGCTCTATCCGAACGTCAGCCAGCCCACCGTTTCGATCTCGGTCTCCTACAACGGCGCATCGGTTACGGAGATGCGGGACAATATCGTGCAGCCGATCGAGCAAACGTTAGCCGGTACGACGGATCTGCAGACCTACAACTCGGTCGTGCAGCAAGGGCAGGCCTCGATCACGGCGATCTTCGACATCAACTCCGATACCGCGACCGACCTTGCGCTGACGAACAAAGCGATACAGGCGGCCGAGAAGTACCTCCCGACCAACATCAGCCCGCCAACGGTAAACCTGCGCGACCCGACACAGTCAAACGTCCTGACGTTGGCGCTCTACTCCCGGAAGCTTTCGTTGTCGCGGCTCGCGCTCTACGCTACCAACGTAATCGCTCCACAGTTCGAGCAGATCCCCGGCGTTTCGTACGTAAACGTCGGCGGCGTCGTTACGCCGGCGTACGAGGTCGTCGTCGATCCGGTACGGCTAGGCGCCATGAACCTTACCATCGACGACGTC
This sequence comes from Candidatus Cybelea sp., assembly GCA_036269355.1. Classification (GTDB taxonomy): domain Bacteria; phylum Vulcanimicrobiota; class Vulcanimicrobiia; order Vulcanimicrobiales; family Vulcanimicrobiaceae; genus Cybelea. Next base: position 5,776 of record DATASC010000138.1, read on the forward strand.
ATCAATACGCTGCAAGCGGATAATCAGCGCGTCCCCGGCGGGTTCGCCTACGAGCCCAATCGGCAGACGACGATCGACGTCCGCGGCGACATTCAAGATCTCGACTCGGTGCGAAACCTGGCAATTATCCAGGCCTCGGGTTCGGGCGCTGCCGCGGCGATCGCCAACTCGACGGGCGCCCAAGTCGAAAATATGCGTGGCGGTCTCTCCGCTCTGGCCGGCGTCGTGAACCCGTGGAGCGCGGCGAACTCGGTCGTGCATATCGGCGACGTCGCGACGGTCAACGAGGGTTACGAACCGCGGCTGGAGGCGGCGCACATCAACGGGCGCGCGGGCCTCTTCCTGCAGGTGCAGAAGACGGCGGACGCAAGCGAGGTCGACGCATCCAACAACGCGCTGCGCGCCTTGCCGCAGATCGAAAAGCAGTTCCCCGAGATCAGCTTCAACGTGATCAACGTTCAGTCGCGCTTTACCGAGCAGCAGATCGTCATCGTGACGCGGACGCTGGCGCTGGCGGTTCTCTTCACCTGCATCGCTATGCTCTTTTTCCTTCGCTCCTGGCGCAGCGCCGTCGTAGTCTGCATCTCGATTCCCACGTCGTTGGCGATCGCTATCACTGCTATGAAGCTGCTGCACCTGACCATCGACACCATCTCGCTGCTGGGAATGTCGCTGGTTATCGGAATTCTCGTCGACGATTCGACCGTCGTGCTCGAGAACATCGAACGGCACTTTACGGAGCTCAAGCAGCCCCCCGCTGAAGCGGCGGTGCGCGGCCGCGAGGAGATCGGCGCCGCTGCCGTGGTGATTACGCTAGTCGACGTCGTCGTCTTCTTTCCCATTGCGTTCATTCAAGGGCAGGTAGGAAGGCAGATTGCCGAGTTTGCGATCGTGGTCGTAATCTCGACGCTCACCTCGCTTTTCGTCTCGTTCACGATTACGCCGACGCTGGCCGGCTTGTGGGCGCTGCGTTCGCATTGGAAGCCGTGGAAGATCATCGACTGGTTCGGCGATCGATTCGACAGGATGCGCAGCTGGTACGTCGACAGCGTGCTTCCGTGGAGCATGAAGCACAGCCGCTTCGTCGCAATCTTCTGCGCGGGAACGTTTCTGCTCGCGCTCGCCCTCGTCGGGTTAGGTGCGGTCGGCGAAGAGTTCATTCCGCCGGTGGATCGTGGTGAGATCTACCTTCAGCTCGTTTACCCCATCGGAACGCCGCTCGCTACGGTGGAGAAAGGCACGTTCGATCTCGAACGTAAGGTCCTGAGCACGCCCGACGCGTTCGCGATCACGACCGTCGCAGGTGCGTACGCGGCCTCGTTCGGCGGTTTCGTCAGCCAGACGAACGTCGGACAGATTCACCTATGGCTGAAAGACGACCGCAAGCAGTCCACGAACTACTGGGCGCGCGAGTTGCGGCGGATAGCCGCGACGAGCTTACCCGTCGGCGTGCAGGCGATCGTCGTTCCGGCCACGGCAACGGGGGGCGGAAACGCCCAGCCGATCGACCTGCTCGTTACCGATCTCACCGGCGGCGACCCGACAAAATACGCGCAGCAAGTGGAACAGCTCTTGCGCCGGGTACCGGGCGCGACGAGCGTCAACAGCACCGGAACGCAGCTTGCGCCGGAGGTGTCGATTCAGTTCGATCGCAACAAGGCGCAGGCGCTTGGTGTCGACCTCGGCCAAGCTGCCGAAGCCGCGGGTGCGGCGTTCGGCGGAAACGTAGCGACGCAGTTCGAGACTACGGCCGGTCTCGAACAAGTGCAGGTCATCTACCCCGAGATCGACCGCAGCAGCATCGAGCAGCTGAAGTCGGTCGCGATCCGTTCATCGAGTGGAGGCATCGTCTACCTCAGCGACATCGCTACGTTCGTCTCGACGCCTACCGCGCCGCTTGTAACGCGTACCGATCGCCGCAACGTCGTCCACGTCAACGCCAACTACGCTCCGAACTCGTCCCTCTCCGCGGTCGAGAGCGGATTGATGAAGCGGCTGGGCTCCCTCCATTTGCCGCCAAACATCGTGGTGAGGCCGGCGCCGCTGGGACAGCAAGACTTCATGCATCAGACCCTTGTCGGCATGGGGCTCTCGATGATCGTCTCGGTGATTCTCGTGTACCTGCTGATGGTCGCGCTCTACAACAGCTACGTCTCGCCGTTCATCATCATCTTCTCGGTGCCGGTCGCCGCGATCGGTGCGATCGGGGCACTTTTCCTAACGCATCGAACGCTGAACCTGTTCTCGCTCATCGGCACGATTCTCTTGATCGGCATCGCGACCAAAAACGGAATTCTCTTGGTCGACTACGCCAATACCCTAAGATCTCGCGGACACGACAAGCTGGCCGCGATCAAAGAAAGCGCGCAGACGCGATTCCGGCCGATCATCATGACGAGCTTCTCGGTGATGGCGGGCAACGTTCCGCTGGCTCTGGCGCTCGATCCCGGCTCGGCGTCGCGGTCCAGCCTTGGAGTCGTGGTCATCGGCGGCGTCTTCAGCTCGCTCGTGTTGACGCTGCTGCTGATACCAAACGTCTACATGTGGGTCGCGCCGAAGGATCAGCCGCAAGGCAACGGCGCGGGTCACCCTGGCCGCGAAGAGTTGAAGCTACAATCGAAACCAGTCCCGGTCGCTTAGGGCGACGTCGTCGGTTGCGGAGTTCCGGCTAAGCGCGGGTCGGGAGCCTCCGCTGGGAACGCGATGTCGTTGAACGTGACGTCGGCCACGATCTTGTAGGTGAGAAACGCCACGTGCATCGTCTGGCTGAACGTGCCGTGGACGATAACCCAATGGCCGTCCATAACGGCGTAATCGAGCGAGATGATCTCGTCGCTCGCGCCGGCGACGCGCATCTCGATGTGCTTGGGGAGTTTGGTCGTCGGGTCTTCGATCACTTCGGAAGGGTAGAGTCCGTTTTTCACCCGCGGGGTCGGATCGATCAGCAGATGGAGCGCGGCCTCCGTTGAGTCGGGTGCGAAACGCGCGGCCCAGTAGCTGTTGTACGGAACGACGACGTTGACGCTTGGATCGTCCTGAGGAATGGTAAGAAAGAAGGCCGCTCCGCGGTCGAGCGTGATGTCCACGCGCTTGAGGTTGGCGAAGTAGCCAAACTTAAAGTTCGAGAGTGGGTCGAAATACGCGACGATCGGGAAGGCTTGGCCGACGCGCTCCTGACCGTTGGGAAGGTCCTTCATGACCGCCACGTTGTCTGCGATGCGAACGGCGATCGACCGGTTGATGTCCTGCGCGCGGCCGAGCGTCGGTGCGCTGACGTGCGTCTGCTCGACGTAGGTCATGTATGCGGGCGGATTCTCGTTATAGTACGCACTCGAACGATTAATCAGCGTTGCGAGGGCGAGGTCGGCGGTCATCATCTGCGCCCGCGTGCTTCGGCGGCGGGAAGGAAAGTACCGGTCCGTTAACTTCGGCTGCGATGGAGACCAAAGTAAACGAACCGTTGGCCGCGCGGGTTGTCGAGCTGCGGCGCACGATTCACCGCCGTCCGGAGCTCGGGTTCGAGGAGCGAGAGACGGCGGCGCTCATCGAGCGCGAACTCGACGCGCTCGGAATCGAGCATCGCCGTGCGGCGGGCACCGGGATCGTCGCGCACGTCGCCGGCGTCCGTCCGGGCGCGGTCGTCGCGCTGCGCGCCGATATGGATGCGCTGCCGATCGGCGAGCGAAGCGGCGAGCCGTTCGCGTCGGAAATCGAGGGCAAGATGCACGCCTGCGGTCACGACGCGCATACGGCGATGCTGCTCGGAACGGCGCACGTGCTCGCCGGCACGAGCAAGGAGCTCTCGGGAAGCGTGGTTCTGCTCTTTCAACCGGCGGAAGAAGGGCCCGGCGGCGCGCTGCCGATGATCGAGGAAGGGGCCCTGGAAAATCCGCACGCCGACGCAATCGCGATGTTGCACGTCGATTCGCGCCTCGAGGTGGGAACGATCGGCGTTACGCCTGGAGCGGTCAATGCCTCTGCGGACGAGTTCTACGTCGCGGTACGCGGGAGCGGGGGGCACGGCGGTTATCCGCACACATCGATCGATGCGATTCCCGCTGCCGCCTCCATGGTGCTCGCCCTGCAGAACGTCGTCGCGCGCGAGACGGATCCTTTGGCGAGCGCCGTCGTTACGATCGGCACGATCGCGGGCGGATACCGCAACAACGTGATCGCCGACGAGGTGAAATTAAGTGGAACGCTGCGCGCGCACGATCCCCGCGTCCGCGAAGAACTCGAAGCCCGCGTGCGCCGCATCGTCGCGGGGGTCGCCGCCGCATACAACGTGCAAGCCGAGGTGCGGGTGATTCGCGGTTACCCGCCCGTCCGGAATAACGCGGAGCTCGCGCGGCAGTTTTCGGAATACTTGCGCGCGAACGGGAGCCTGCGCGTCGAATCGCCGGCGCCGACTATGGGCGCCGAAGACTTCGCATATTTCGCCGAGCGCGTTCCGGGTTTGCTCATGCGCTTAGGTGTAGGCAGCGAGAGTGCCGGCGCGACGCATCCGATTCACAGCCCGCATTTTCGCCTCGACGAACGCGCTCTTCCGCTCGGCATCGAGGCTTTCGTCCTCTTCGTACTCGCCCTGACGAGCGGTGAAATACGGTTATAAGCATCCACAGTTTATGTGGATAATCCTTATCGAAGGATAAGCATTGCCGCCGCCTAGAATAGAGTCGCTCATGATCGTTGGCGATCAAACAATTTCGGCCGGCTCGCAAACGCATAGCGCGAGCTTGGATCTCGATTGTTCCGTCGAAGATGCGTTTGCGCTGCTCTGCGCGGTCGAAAAGTGGCCCGTCTGGCTCGCCTTTCTCCGTAGTGCGCGGCGCGCAAGTTCGGACGGCGAGATGGCGGTGGGAACGGAGGTAGCGATCCGCTCCTCGCTTCCCGGCGAGGAGGAAGAGCTCTACGAAGTCGATGCCTTGATTGCGAACTACCGGCTCTCGCTGGTGGGCGCGTACTCGTTGCGCCGGCGAATCGAGTTTCGCATCGAGCGCCGAACGACGTGCTCGCGGCTCCACGTTCGGCTTTGCTACCCCGCCTACCACGGCCGCTTCGGCTCGTTGCTCGATCGCTGGCAACGGGGCCGCAGGGTCGCTAACGCTCTTGGCGACTCCCTGGTGCACTTCAAGGGCCTGGTCGAGTACAACCGTGACGCCGCGGTCCTCGCCGACTTCTAGAGGTCCATTAGCAGTCATTGACCGTGAGTGCTAGCACCGATATACTCTAACAATGCCGCTCTACGACTATGCCTGCACGAAGTGCGGCAAAATCTCCGAAGTTCGCCACGGTTTTGACGAAGCGTACCAGGAGCCGTGCGCTGCCTGCGGCGCACCCCTGCGCCGCGTTTTCAACCCCGCGCCGGTACTCTTCAAGGGCTCTGGGTTTTACGTGACCGACTCGCGCCGCTCGTCCGCTTCCGGAAAGACGGAGAAGAATAAGGACGAGGCCGGCGCGGCCCCCAAGGCGGAGTCCCCGGCCTCCGACTCCAAGGCGCCAGACTCAAAGAGCGCATCCAAGCCGTCAGATTCAAAGGGCGCCTCCAAGCCTTCGGATTCGGCCGCCTAGGGCTCTCTGAGCCCCTCCAGCACGTCGAGATAACCCGGAAAGCTTACCTCCACGCAGTCGCCGCCGTCGAAGGCGAGGGGCCCAGCCGCGCGTCCGAGCACAGCCGCGGCCATTACCACGCGGTGGTCCCCGTGGGTTTCAATGGTTCCGGCCGGCGCACGGCGAGTGGCGCCCCTCACGGCCAGCGTTCCGCGGTCGTAGTGCGCGGCAATTCCGACCGATGCCAGAAGACGCTCGATGGCGGCGATCCTGTCCGATTCCTTCGTACGCAGATCGGCGATGCCGGCAATCGTCGTCGTACCGGAAGCGAAGCCCCCGGCGATGGCGAGAAGCGGGATCTCGTCGACGGCCCGTAACGCGACATCGGTGGAGATGGCGGCAGCGGTGAGCGGGCGCGCGGTTACGACGAGGTCGGCGAGGGGCTCGCCGCCGGCGAAGCGCTCGTTGCGCATCTCGATCGACGCGCCCATCGCGCGCAGCGCTTCGAGCAACCCCGTCCGAGTGGGATTCACCCCGACGCCGGTCACGGTCACGCGGCTCTCGGGTATTATGGCGGCGGCGGTGATAAAAAACGCGGCGGCGGAAAAGTCGCCCGGGACTTCGACGCTCCCGCTCCGGAGCTGCGACGAGCCAAGCCGCACGGAGCGGCCGTCCCATTCGAGTTCGGCGCCCAGGTAGCGCAGAAGCCGCTCGGTATGATCGCGCGAGCCGCGGTCGCCGTCGATCTGTACTGATTGGCCCGAGAATAGACCGGCAAAGAGCAGCGCGGACTTCACTTGCGCCGATGGGGCGAGGAGGATGAAGTGGCGCGTCTGGATCTCTGGTGTCCCGCGCAGAGAGAGCGGCAACCGGCCTCCCGTCGTCTCGATCCGCGCGCCGAAGGCGCGCAGCTGCGCCGCGACTGGTTCCATCGGGCGGCGCCGCAGCGACGTATCGCCATCGAATCGGGCGGCGATTCGCGCGCCGGCGCAGGCTCCGAGCAGCATCCGAACCGTCGAACCGGAGTTCATGCAATCGAGCTGCGCGGCGTGTGATGCGAGACGCCCACCGCCGACCACTACCTCGCCGTCACGGGATGCGATGCTCGCCCCGAGTGCCGTCAAAGCCGTTCGCGTCGCCAAAACGTCGCGCCCCGGATTCAGATTGAGAATTCGCAGCGGCATTCGCCCCGCGGCGCCGGCGATGAGTGCCCGGTGCGAGATTGACTTGTCGCCCGGCACGCGGGCCGTGCCGCGTAACGGTCCGGGTTGAACCGTCACCACCGAATCCGCCATGTGTGCTTGATTTCAGACAAGGAGTCCATCATCATTTCGTAGCAAGCAGCGCCAAGGTTTTCGTCGAGCAGGGCTGCTTTTTCCATACGAAAGGAACCGATGAACAAGCTAGATTTGGTCCGCTCCGCAATCGACCGTTTGGAGCTGTCGCGCAAGGATGCCGTCGCACTGATCGACGGTGTCTTCGAAGACATTCAGGCGGCGGTCGTTGTGGGTGAGGCGGTCAAGATACCGGGCTTCGGCCAGTTCAAGGTGCGCGATCGCGCGGCGCGAATGGCGCGTAACCCGGCAACGGGCGAACAGGTGAAAGTTCCGGCGAAGCGCGTGTTTAAATTTCTCCCCGCAAAGGCGCTCAAAGAGGCGGTGATGTCGAAGCGCGGATCGCGCGGCGGCGGCGCTCGCAAGAAGGCTGTATCCAAGGCGCCTGCGCGCAAGACCGCGGCCCGCAAACAGACGGGCCGCAAGAAACGCTGACGACGAAGCGCGCTCCGTTACGTTTCCTCTAGCTTGCCGGCTCTTTAGCCGGCGAGCTTTACTTGTTCCCCCGTTCTAGGAGGTACCAATGCGTCGCTTTCCCATTGCGCTCTCCACCATTGTGGCGGCCGCGCTCGTCGCTGGGTGTAGCAGTAACGCTGCCGCTCCGCCGACCGGTGCAACTACGCCGTCGCTCGGCTCGGCGCACATCGTGGACTCCGGAATTGCGCAGCCGCACTCGTTGCGCTTATTCCGTACTCCGCCGCATCCGCCGCCGCGGCGTCACGCGATCACCGGCGCGATGCGCAGGCGCGCGCGGGCCGGCGGGTGGCAACAAATTTCGTCGATCCCGGCGTTTCCCAACGGGCCGCAGACTGAGTTGCTCATGACCGATGGCTCGGTTCTCGTGTTCGACTACTGCGCCACGAACGTCTACAAACTCACGCCGGATCAGACCGGCAGCTACGTAACCGGCAGCTGGACGCAGCTCGCGTCGCTTCCATCGGGATACGCCCCGCTCTACTTCGCCTCGGCCGTTCTGCCGGACGGCAAGTTGATCGTCAACGGCGGCGAGTATAACTTTTGCAGCGGTTCGGAGACGACGCTCGGCGCGATCTACGATCCGGTCGCCAACACATGGACATCCGTCGCGGCTCCGAGTGGCTGGTCGCGTATCGGCGATGGCCAGAGCGCCGTGCTCAACAACGGTACGTACATGATCGGCAATTGCTGCACGACCGTTCAAGCGCAGCTCAACGAGTCCACGATGACGTGGACGCAAGTCGGTACCGGCAAGGGCGACACGAACAGCGAAGAGGGCTGGACCCTGATGCCTGGCGGCAACATCCTCACGGCCGACGTCGGAAACGCTCCCGACTCCGAGATCTTCAACGCGAAAAGCGCGACGTGGTCGGCCGCCGCGCAGGTCCCAGTGAATCTCACATCGGGATTTGAGATCGGTCCGCAAACGCTGCGCGCGAACGGCACGGTTTGGGTAGCGGGGGCTAGCGGTTTGTCGGCCGTTTATAACATCAAGAGGGGGACCTGGACGCAAGGTCCGTCGTTCCCGACGCAGGGCAGCCAGCAGCTCGACGTCGCGGATGGGCCGTCGACGCTGCTGACGGACGGCACCGTCATGGTGGCGGCGAGTCCGGGGCTCTACAACGCACCCACGACGATGTTCATTTATAACGGCAAAAAACTCAAAAACATTGCGGCGTTTCCGCAAGCGCCGAATGATTCGTCGTACAACGTCCGGCTGCTGCTGCTTCCGACCGGGCAGATCCTAGAAGACGACGGCTCGACGGATATGGAGGTCTACACCCCGTCGAGGCTCGGCACCCCGAGCTACGCGCCGAAGATCGGGTCGGTTCCCACTACGCTCACGCATGGGAATACCTATAAGATCACGGGTCGCCGCTTCAACGGCATGTCGCAGACGAACATGTACGGTGACGACGTGCAGCAGGCCACGAACTATCCGCTCGTCCGCGTGACTAACGGCACGACCGGACACGTGTTCTACTGCAAGACGCACAACCACAGCTTCATGGGCGTCGGATCTTCGCGGAAGGTCTCGACGATGTTCGACGTTCCATCGACGATCGAAACCGGTGCCAGCACTTTGGTCGTGGTGACCAACGGTGTTGCCTCGGCTCCCGTCAGCGTCACGATTCACTAGCTAACGGTAAGAAACGAACTGGCCGGGGTTCGCACCCCGGCCAGTTTTTTATTCGTCCGGCTCTCGTTCCGGCAGCGTGCGGAAGTAACTCGCCGGATACTTCGTGTGGACCGGTTTGAACTTCCTCACCGAACCCTTGTAGAAGTTGAAGCAATCCGAGAGATCGTCGGCGCGCTGGTCGGTCGTGCCGAGCGACGGCAGGCTGAAGGTCTCCTCGACGAACTTCAGGATGCTCCCGAACTCGTGCTGAGTGTGGGAGACATAGCCTTGCTTCGCGTAGGGAGAGACGACGATCAGCGGTACCCGAAAGCCCAGCTCGAACGAGTTATAGATCGTCGGCTGAACGTGATCGAAGAATCCGCCCCAGTCGTCCCATGTGATGAAGATCGCCGTGTTGTTCCAATACTGGCTCTCGCCGATCGCGTTGACGACGTCGCCGACCCACGATGGTCCGGATCCATTATTGACCTTCGGGTGGTCGGAAGCTGCTTGCGTCGGAGTCACCCAGACGACGTCGGCGAGATTACCGTTCTGAACGTCGGTGATCACCTGCGTTGGCGGGGTGATGACGTCTTGCGCCATTTCACTCTTGTTCGACCAGATCGAATGGATGGCGTCAACCGCGTTGAAGAGCCCCGACCCGGGTGTTGCTTGGTAATATTTCCAACTGACGCCCGCGGTGTCCATCTCGTTCATGAGTGCTTGACGCTGAAAACACGGGTAGGTCTTGAGATTCTGCGGCTCGCCGCCGTTCGGATTGATGACGCCGACGAGCGAACCGGTTGGAGAGTCGCAGCCGCCGACGAGCTGGCCGCTCGGCGAAAGCGGATTGTTTGAGGCTTTGTTTGGAGAGGAATCGCTGACCGCAGACGTGCCGCTCACGAGGTACTGATGGGCCGGAAAACTTGGGCCTTGATCCGTTTGAAAGAGATTGTCCGCGAACGTGTACGTTTCGGCCAGCGTATAATATTCTTGAACGTCGCTTTGGGGGACGTACGCAAAGGCGGCGTCTTTTGGACAAGTGCCCTTGCACTGTTCCTGGTCGAAGCCGTTGAGCTGCCCTCCGGCGTATTCGGTCAGAAACGCCTGGTGCGTGTGAACCGTGTCGT
>DATASC010000139.1:0-27912 GCA_036269355.1 Candidatus Cybelea sp.
TGAGACCCATCCCTTCTTTGCATACGGGGAAATGATCACCAGGGGCACGCGTATACCGAGACCATCGTAATCGACAAGCTGCGGCTTTTCGGCGTCGTAGAATCCGCCATAGTCGTCCCAGAATAAGAAGATCGCCGTGGACTTCCATAATTTTGATTTCCCAATCGCGTTGACCACCGAAGCTACCCACGACGGTCCGGTGTCTGGCACGCAGGTTTTACCAGGATGGTCTGAGGCAGCGCATGTCGGTGTAATCCAGGTGACGTCCCGAAGTTCGCCATTCCCAACGTCCGTTAGAAATTGCGTAGGCGGAGTAATGATGTCTTTATCCCAATCAGGGCCGTAACAAATGTGCTTCACTGCCTGATACGAGCTCCAAATGCCTCGCTCGCCATATGCGGGACCCACCTTAGTGCCACAGTATTTACCAGGTCCGCCGACGCCCAGTGGATTAGCGTAAAATGCCCACGAATATCCTTTTCCATCAAGCTCATCGCCAAGCGTATTGTAGTCGAAGCATACGATAAGTTGGTCTTTGCTAGGCTTATACGTGCGTTCTTTGGGACCATCAGTCCATAACGTCCAAATCTTGTCCGTTGGCCCTCCGGGGCATCCCCAATTCCCATTAAGCGGATAATCCACCGTCTCGTGGGCTTGGCCAGCGATGATGTATTGATGAGAGACGTAGCTGCTCGTATCAAAGTTGGAGGTATACATCTCATCGGCAAGCACGTATTGGCGCGCCATCGAAAGATAGGGAGCAACGTCGGTCCGTCGCACGTAGCTGTAGGGCGGATATTTGATGGGGCACTTTTTTGCACTGGGTTTGTTGCACCCCCAATATTCCTGATCAAAACCGTTCATCTGACAATCAGTGCCAGGAATTGTGCCAGTACCGTTACATGCGAGCTCGAAACCTTGGGAGTTGTGCTGCAAGTCCCAACTTTGCGACAACGGGAGAGGCTGGAGTTCAATCTTCTGGTTGTTGGAATCTAAACCATATTTTGCGGTCTTGGCGCCCGGAAAGCCATAGAAGAGATCGTTGAAGCTTCGGTTCTCTTGAACGATGATGACAACGTGATCAATCTTATCGCTTGGATTATTAAGCTGCCCGATCTTTACCAAGTTCTGAGCAGCATCAGGCATCGGAATCGCGCTAGGAATAGCACCGCCCTTGCACGCAGCAAGGAGCGCCGTCGTCAAAACGGCGGCAAACGACCGGCTATTAAGGCTACGACGCACGAACTGCCTCCTTGGCCGAGAGAACACGCTTGATGAGCGGTTCATGATTCGCTGTGGGCACCGCGACCACCCTACGAGCCGGAACGTTGACGAGGGGCGTTCCCGGGTCCGAAGCCGTCAAGTGTTCGCTTAAGCGCTCTAGTTATCCAATTGGTTATCCACTTGTCCGAAAACAGGGGCGAATATGGCGTCTATGGCGTGTATGACGGAAGCCGAAAACCCTTATGCCGTAGGAACAATCGAGGATTTACGAGCAAAACGGGCTTCCCTCTTGAGATTCTTGACACAGAAGAGGTCACAGGTTCAATCCATGTACCGCCCACCACATGCCATCGGGCTTTCACGAAGCCCTCAATTATTGTTAGCGAAAAACGGTCAGGCGAAATTCGCAGCGTGTAATCGCTTCCGTGCGACGTTACGCGGCTGAGAGGAACATCATGCGACATCGTTCGCGTAAAAGCGCAGGCGAGTTTCGCCTATAAGGTAAGAGCGCCCCTATCTTCCAATCAGAGCGCCCTGCCACTAGAACTAGCCTTACGTATGTGCTGAGAGCATTATCCCCGCGTTATGAAAAGGCCAAACATCCGAAAGTTGGGGTAAGAGCTTGGATGGCCAAGCCTTCCAATGGACTTGCGCCCCGGCCTACGGATGCGTCGTAAGCCGCTCCGTGGGCCGCCCGTTTGACTAGCGCTGTTAAAACGGTTCGCCGATTGCTCCCTAAGCGGACCGGACGGGATCGCCGTTCGCTAAGTCTGGCGACCCAGTTATCGCCTTCCATGGCTGATCGCAACACTTTGCACGGGTTTACTCGACTCCAAAAGGTCTTCGGTATCGTTTCCGCCTGCGGGGTAACTAAAAATCAGGACGTTCCATTTGACGATGTACGTGTGGACGTAGTATTCGTTGACGACGACGGCCTTTTTTCCGGCGATGATAAACTGGCGAGCATCGTAAGCGCTGGTAAGCGGCGTCGAACCGATAGAGTCTCCATATCGGTCGCCGACCGCATACTGCCAAATGTTGGGCTTGATGGGCTGGCCGACTGCGAGATATTGCCCATCCCACTGCAGCGTTCCCATCCATGGCGTGCCACCTTGTAGCGTGACGCCCTTCAACGACCGCTTTCCGCGGGCGAGCTCGGCGAGTTCGAAATTGTAACCGTAACCGGGTGCCGGCGTCCCGTCGACAAAAAGATTGCCGGCATCGTCGTAAGCGCAAAACGCGTACCCGAGGATCTCACGATCGGAGTACGTTTTCGGCTTGCCCTCGGCACCGCGGTAAATCGCGAGCGTGGCGCCGCCGCCGCTCGCGTTGCCCGCGGCGGTCACCGCCAGATTGCCGCTGACGGGATCGATTGCGCAACTCCAAGGCGCGTTTCCCGGCACCGTCAACGTGCGAATCGGCTTCGCGCCGGCGTGCGCGTATTCGACGACGCGATTCGCGGCGTAGTCGGTAATGTAAACGTTTCCTTTACGATCGCTGCAATCGCCGAACGCATACGAAAAGCCGGTCAGTTGGCCCTCGAGTTGGCCTTGCGGATAGGAGTAGACTTCGACGTTTCCATCCGTGACGTACAACAGATTCTTTGTCATCGCTTCGAGGGCCATCCACGATCGCTCGCGATCGCGAGGCGGCCCAATCGTCGCGCGCCCGTTGCCCGCAAAAGCACTAGCGCGCGACGCGTTTCCCGCGACCGGCGCCGGCTGCGACCCGCCGCAACCTGCAAACAATAATCCCGCCGCACAAAAGCCTAGAACGATAGAATGGCGCATCGGAAACGCTCCTTGCGAAAAACCTCTATTCGCAGTAAACCGCGATCGTTATCGCGCCCGTCACGTAGGCGATCGGCGAATTGAAGGTCACACGATCGCCTTTCGGCACCGCCGGGTTGCCGAAAGCGTACCACTTCCCGCCGGTCAGCTCGGCCTCGCCGCAGGTCGCCCCCGGATATCCGCCGCTCTTGCGGTACGTGAAGATGCTCGGGCCGGACGCCAGCAGCGGTCCCGGACCCGTAAGGCCCAATCCTACGTAGAGAAACGCCGTGCCGGGACAGCTCGCATCGCCGCAGGGATTCGGATAGAGCGGAAACTTTTGACCGTGCAGCTTTCCGATGTCGCCCTTGCCCGTCGCATCCGCGAACGTAAACGTAAACTTTCGCGCCTTGTTCTCGGGCGGAAGCGTGAAACTCGCGCCGATCCCGCGGTACGCGGCGAGCTTGTACGTCGTCCCTTCCCGCATCAGCCGGCCCGATACGCACGAACCCCCGAAGCGATAGTAGTTCGGTATCCCGCACGCCATCGCACCCGCCGATCCAAACGCCGAGGCGGACTCGGCAGCGCCACCCGACGGCGTAACGGCCGCGCTACCCCCGCAGCCGGCCAGCGCCAACAGCGCTGCTCCCGCAAAGAACCACGAACGCCGTACGTACATAGCCAAGCTCCCTCCAAGTCCGGTAGGCTCCTAGTATATCAGAGCGGCAGCTCCATCGTACCCCGTGCGACGTGCACGACGTTCCCGCCGACCTCGATTCCATCGCAACCGCCTTCGCCGTGAATCAGCACGTGCAGCACGCTGCGCCGGCCCATCTTCACGCCTTGTTCGCTGACGAACCGCGTGCCGTCGCCGTTCGCGACGAGGCCGTGCTTCATCATGAAGGCCGCGAGCGGTCCGGTTGCGCCGCCCGTCGCCGGATCCTCGATGATCCCGAACTGCGGCGCAAACATCCGCGAGTACGCGCCGTCCCCCGTGCGCGCGAAGACAAAGATCGACGTCGGCTCGCGCGACGGACGCACCAGGTCGCTGTAGATCGCGCCATCGAGCTGCACGGCATCCACGTCGGCGCGATCCCGTACCGCGACGAAGATCAACGGACTCCCCGCGGAGAGCTGCTCGCACGGAACGCCCGGCGCCAGCCGGTCGGCGCCGAGCGAAAGCGCCCGCGCGCAGCGTTCCCGCGAAAACTCCGCGAGCTTGCGAATCGGCGGCGTCGTCAGCCACAGAATCGGATCGTCTCCTGCGTCGACGCGAATCGGAACGCGCCCGACGTTCTCGCTTAGCGCGAAGTTCTGCGCGCCGGCGTCGACGATGCCAAGGTGCCGCATGATGAAGGCCGTCCCGATCGTCGGATGCCCCGCAAACGGCAGCTCCGACGCGGGGGTAAAAATCCGCACGCGCGTCGCGCCGTCCCGCGACTCACGCGGCAAGATGAACGTCGTCTCGGAGAGGTTGAGCTCGCGCGCGACGCGCTGCATCGTCACGCTATCCATCCCGGTCGCGTCGGGAAAGACCGCAAGCGCGTTGCCTTGCATCGGCGTCGTCGTAAAGACGTCGACGACGTGGTACGGAAACTCCATCAATTATACCCTCGCCGCTTCTCTTCTTAAGAGAATGCGCGCGTGGCTCCCGCCTCCGGCGCGCCGTTCGACGAGGAAATGATCCGCGTGAATCGAGATGATGAAGAGGCCGCGCCCGGTCTCGCTAAAGAGGTCGCTGGGCAACGCCTTGCTGACGCGATACCCCGGTCCGCGGTCCAGCACGTGCAGGGTCACGTCGCCGCCGTAGCGCTCGCACTCGACCTCCACCTCGATGATGCCCGGCGCGTGCCGCACCGCATTCGACAGAATCTCGGCGTAGATGACGTCGAGACGAACGACCGCGTCCTCTCGTTCGTGCAGCTCGAGTGCCTTCCGTAGCTCCGCGCGCACCCGAGCCGCCGTCTCGGAAGTGCGCGGATCGAATCTCCAGTGTCGCCGCATCCTCGCGAAGTTGCTTCGCCCTACGGTTCCAGTTCGTGAACGCTGTTGTCGTTCCGATCGGTGTAGTAAAGCACGGTGTCGCTATCGGTCTTTCCGACCGCGCGTATCCCGAAGATGCCGGCCGTCTTGTTCTTGTCGACCAGCTTGGTGGCGAGAATCTTTCCGGTCGGGGTCATCTCTACCAGCAAATTCCCGCCCACCGAGTTCGCCGCGATCAGGTTCCCGTTCGGCAAGCGCGTCATCGCGACGGGCGCGTTGAGCGGCGTACCCGCGTGCACCAGCGTGCCGCAGGTCGTCTTCTTGTACTTGCACTTGAACGTCTTGCCGCCCTTAAGCACGAGGATCTCGCCCGGCACCAAGAGTTCCGTCGCGTTGTTGAACGACACGAGCGTGCTGTCGACGCCGTCCACGACGTAGAGCGTGCCTCCTTTTTTGTCGTTGAAGGCGAGACCCGCCGGCCCCAGCGCGCTCCAGCCGGATTTCTTGTTCACCGCAAATCCGCCGATCACCGCGGTCGGTTTGCGATTGCCGTACCCGTTGACGCTGAAGCTGACGACAGCGCCCGTCGACGCGTCGCTGGCAAAAACGTACTCGGCCGAATAGCCGCAATACGAGAGGCCGCCCACACATGCCGCGTCCACGACGGAGAGCGGATTCACTAACGGTTTCCCCCACGTCTTGCCCAACTTGCCGGTCGGCTTGTACTGCGCGACGACGTGACTCGTCAGGCCCGCGGTGTAGTCGTAATCGCTTGCCGGGCTCAGCGAATCGTCGGCGCAGCCGGTGCTCTTTACGTTTTGCACGAACGTCGCCGGCTTGGACCCGGGTTTCGAGTCGAGTTGATCGACCGACATTCCCTTGCCGGCCGCCTCGGACTTGTCTTCGAAGTCGCAAAACACCAGCTGGCCCTTCGTCAGTGCGCCCGAGCCGGCGGCGACAAACGAGAGCCCGCGCGGACCCTGGTCGCCATTCTTTGGGTCGACCGTCGAGCCGATCGTCACGTTCTTCTTCAGCTTCTTCAAGATCGACGTCGTGTCGACGTTGTCGACGACGGACGAATCGTCCGACGAGAATATCGGCGACGATGCCGGCGGAATTGCGTGCGAGTTGCACGCCGTCAAAAGCAGCATAGCACCTGCCATAAATGACAAGATGCTCTTGTTTGCGTACGTCATATTGACCTCACGAGAAGTGCCGGGGACAGGGATGTCCTCGCTTTCGCACGCGCACTTTTCCCGCCTGCAGGCGATAATGACCGGTGTTAATTCACGGTCAAAGTCGCAGCAAGGCGATCGAGCTCTACCATCTCGGCCTCGGAGAGCGCTAGCTCCCGCGCGGCGACGTTCTCTTCGAGATGCGCGAGCGACGACGTTCCGGGAATCGGCAGCAGCGACGCCGAGCGCGCGAGCAGCCACGCCAAACCAACCTGCCAGATCGTAGCCGCGTGCGCACGGGCGATCGGCGCCAGAGCCTCGGCAGCTTCGAGATCGCCGCCATCCAGTGGAAAATACGGAATGAACGCGATGCCGTTTCGCTCGCAATACTCCAGCACGGCTTCGCTCGTGCGGTTCGCGACGTTGTAGTTGTTCTGCACGGAGACGATATCGACGATCTTTCGCGCGCGCTCCAGCTCTTCCAGGTCGACGTTCGAGAGTCCGACAAAGCGAATCTTGCCCTCGTCGCGCAGCCTCTTCAGCGTCCCGACCTGCTCTTCCAGCGGTACCTTGGTATCGACGGCGTGCAGCTGATAGAGATCGATGCGCTCCACCCGCAGCCGGCGCAGACTCCCCTCGCACGCCTCGCGCAGATGCGCCGCGCTTCCGTCGCGCTCCCAACGCCCTTCCGGACGAATGCAGCCGCCCTTCGTCGCAATCGTAAGGTCCTTCGGGTATGGATACAGCGCCTGTGCGATCTGCTCTTCGTTGACGTGCGGGCCGTACGCGTCGGCGGTGTCGATGAAGTTCACACCAAGCTCGACCGCGCGACGCAACACGCGTAACGCGTTCTCGCGATCGTCCGGCCAACCCATGATCAGCCTACCGCACAAGCGCATCGCGCCGAACCCGAGACGCCGCACGGTAAGCTCGTTGCCGATGGTGATCGTCGTTGTCGCGTTCATCGGGCTGCCTTCGAGACGCAGAAAAAAAGACCGCCCGGCATTTGCCGGGCGGTCGCTCGATAGAGAGGGCCTTGAACGATTTACTTAACGGGCGGCTTGTTCATCGAGGCGTTCGTCGGCGCGTTCATCGGCGCGTTCGTCGGCACGTTGGCCGCGGCGGCTTTGAACGTCGCTTCGGTCTGCTTCTGGGTCTCGACCATCATCTCGGCGATGCGCAGGGCGTAGGCCTTGCGAAGCTCGAGCATCTGGTTAACGAAGCCGAACGACATCTCGACGAACTGGACCGGGGTCGGCAGGTTCTCGAACGCCGGCATCGTGCCCGGCTTCTCGTTGAACTCTTTGCCGAACTCGCGGAACGAGGTCATCGCCTTGAGGCTCGCGTCCTGCGTCTCTTTGATCGCGGCGAGGCTCTCATCCTGAAACTTGCTCATGTACTCTGCAACATTGACGGCCATTGTCTGAACCAATCTCCTCTCGGTATTCTGTTTTGCTTGCGCTAAGTATACCAAGCACGTGCTATGCCTGTCAACTGCCCTCTGGACGTTTACAAAGGCCGCAGCGTTACTATACCAGTGTGTATAGTATGCTATACTGTGCAATATACCCATATGCCTCAACCTAACGCGCTCCCGGCCCCGTCCATCTTTGGCAGCGAACTCCGGACGCGGCTGCTCTTCCTCGTAGCCACGCTCGAGCAGACATACCCGGCCGAGCTTTCCCGTTACACGGGCACGCCGATCTCGTCTATACAGCGCGCCCTCGATGGCCTCGAACGCGAAGGCCTCATCGCTTCCCGTCAGTTGGCGGTCCGGACGCTCACGCTTAATCCCCTGTATCCCGCGGCCCAAGAATTACGCGCCCTTCTTCTACGTCTCGTCCAGGGCTATCCGCAATACCAAGAAATCAAGGAATCGATCCGCACCCGCCCCCGCCGGCGTGGTAAACAACTGTGATCGATGAGACCTCTAGCCTTGAAGATGTTTGTTTCATTATTTCGGCAGCTCTCGCGCGCCGCTCCATCAAAGCAGTGCTCACCGGCGGAAGTGCCGCAACGATATATGCGCCTGAAGTCTATAGCTCCCTCGACGCTGACTTCATTCTGCTCGACGCCACGGAACGCAGTGATCTTCGCGCGGCTCTAGCTGACGCGGGATTCACTCCGTCCGCCATGCACGGCATGTTCGAACACCCCAACACGCAATTCACCATCGATTTCCCGCGCGGGCCGCTCGCAGTTGGTGGAGACTACGTCCGTCACTTCGCCACGCTCGAGCGTGGTGCCATGCGTTTGCGAATTCTAACGCCCTTCGATTCCGTCCGAGATCGCCTCGCGCACTTTTATCACTGGAATGACTACACGGCACTCAAGGCAGCCGTCGGTGTCGCTCGACGGCATCGCGATCAGATCGACGTGCAAAAACTGCAAGAATGGACCGAGCGCGAAGGGGATAATCCCGGAAGTCAGATTCCAAAGTTCCGGGAGTTTCTCAGGCGCTTGGGTTAACCCAGGTCGAAAACACGTCTCTAAGGACGTTCAGCAGGCCTATGCGAGGTCGCGGCGGCGTACTAACTAGCCTCTGCCAACAAAACTCCGGTAAATGCGGATGATTGCTTCCTTCTGATCGGTGGTAAGCCGGGGGTCGATCTTCACCGCGTGCTCTACGCCGTGATGGCTCTCGTCGCGGCTGGGAGAGCTGTCGAGAAGGCCGGCTTGCGCGTACATCGTCTCGGCGGAGATCTGCAGCGCGTTGGCGATGTTCTTCAGCACGTCCGCGGACGGCTTGTAGAGTCCGCGTTCGACTTGGCTCAAATAGGGATTGGAGATTTTGGCGACCTCCGCGAGCTGCCGCATCGAGAGATTCGCGAGCTCGCGTTGGCCTCGAATGAAGTCGCCCAGACTGCGCCACGCGCCGCCGGCCGCGCCTTTTTCCTCGTCACTCATGATGTGCCTCAATCCGCGGTGCAAATGGCTCCCCGGTCTCGTTACGCACGTAGCGCCCCGGCGCCGGCTCGCCGTCCGGAACGTGGTATGGCTCGCGCATCGCGCCGCCGCGCGGCGCGGCCCACTCGGCCCAATCCTGCCACCACGAGCCTTGATGGCGGTTGGCGCTCTCCAGCCACTCGTCGGCGGTTTCGCCGTGCCGCACCGTGGGCTTGGTGTAGTGCCACGTCTTCTTCCCGCCGGGCGGATTGACGATGCCGGCGATGTGTCCCGCATTCGTCAACACATACTTCGACTCGCCCCCGACGTGCTGCGTCGTCAAGTACGTCGCGCGCCACGGCGCGATGTGGTCGTTCTCCGCGCCGAGCACGTAGAGCGGCGAGAGAATCTTTCCGAGATCGATCGGCGTGTCGCCGATCGAGAACGCGCCCGGTTTCACGATGGCGTTGTGCAGATAGCACGCGCGCAGATACTCCGAGTGCATCTCCACGGGCATCCGGGTCGAGTCGTTATTCCAGGCGAGAATGTCGAACGCCGACGGCTGCTTGCCCTTAAACCAGTTGTTGACGACGTAGCTCCAGATCAGATCGCTCGAGCGCATCCAGTCGAACGTGCGCGCCATCTCGGCGGGTTCCAGGAAGCCGCGCTCGCGCATGCGCTTTTCAAGCCGCGCGATCGTGTCTTCGTCGGTGAAGACGCCCAAGTCGCCGGGAATGCTGAAATCCACGAGCGTGTTCGTCAGGGTCGCCGACGCGATCCGG
The DNA here is from genome assembly GCA_036269355.1 of Candidatus Cybelea sp. Classification (GTDB taxonomy): domain Bacteria; phylum Vulcanimicrobiota; class Vulcanimicrobiia; order Vulcanimicrobiales; family Vulcanimicrobiaceae; genus Cybelea. Next base: position 9,820 of record DATASC010000139.1, read on the forward strand.
TCGCCCTGACCGTGCGCGGCGAGATAGGCCATCGCCACCAGCGCCAGCGTGCCGCCCAAACAGAGCGCGGCAAGGTTCATTCGCCGCGAGCCGGTGATCTCGCTCACGGCCTCGATCGCGGCCAGCACGCCGTCGCGCAAATAGTGATCCATCGTGTAGTGCGACATCGTCTCGTCCGGATTGCGGTACGAGATCATGAAGGTCTGATGCCCGCGCTGCACGGCCCACTCGACGAACGAGCGCCCCGGCGCCAAGTCCATAATGTAATACTTGTTGATCCACGGCGGGCTGCAGAGCAGCGGAAGCGCGTGCACCTGCGGCGTCTGCGGTTCGTATGCGATCAGCTCGATGAGCTCGTTGCGCATCACGACGCGTCCAGGCGTCGTCGCGAGCTGCTCGCCTAAATGAAAGCCCGACTTGTCGACCTGACGCGGATAGCCGCCGTTGTTCTTAACGTCGTCGAGAAAGTTTTCCATCCCGCGTACGAGGCTCATGCCGCCGGTTTCGCTCGCCTCTTTCACGACGCCGGGATTGATCCACGGAACGTTGCTCGGCGCGAAGGCGTCGCACATCAGCTGCATCGCGAAGCGCGCCTTGCGCCGCGTCGCCTCGGGCAGCCGCGCCGAATCGACCAACTGGAGCGCCGCCTGCGTGCGCACCTTATAATCCTCCGCCAAGCCGGCGAGGAACGGATTGCTGCTCCACTCCGGATCGGCAAACCGCTTATCGGGAACCGACTTGTCATCCTGAGCGCGCCCCGTGTCATCCTGAGCGCGCCCCGTGTCATCCTGAGCCTGTCGAAGGATGTCGAAGGACGACATCCCACTGAGCCGCTGCAGCATCTTCATGCCGACGTTCTGCTCGGCGAGCGCGAAGCCGGTGAGCCAGGTGGTCATCCGCATCGGGTCCATCATCACGTCGGAGATCACCGCGCGCAGCGAATCGCTAAGCGACGCGGGGTCGAGCCCCGTGACGTCGATGCCGTAGCTAAGCTCTTCGGGAGCCATCACATGTACCATCCGCCGTTGATATTGTACACCGCGCCGGTGATGTAGCCGGCTTTTTCGTCGAGCAAGAATCGAACCAGCTGCGCCACTTCGTCGGGCTGGCCGAGCCGTGCGCGCGGCGTCTGCTCGATTGCGTTCTCGATCGCCGCGAGCGGCATCGCGCGGGTCATGTCGGTATCGATGAAGCCCGGCGCCACCGCGTTCACGGTAATGCCGCGCTTGGCGACCTCGCGCGCGACCGTCTTGGTCAGCCCGATGAGGCCCGCCTTAGCCGCGGCGTAATTCGCCTGGCCGAAGTTTCCGCTCACCCCGACCACCGAGCTGATATTGACGATCCGGCCGTATCCTCGCTCGACCATCGAGTCGAGCACGACCTTAATCATGAAGAACGGCCCCGACAGATTCACCTGCAGGACCGCCTCCCACTCGTCCACCGTCATCTTGCGGACGGTGTGGTCGCGGGTAATGCCCGCGTTGTTCACGAGCATGTCGATGCGCCCGTGCCGGCGCAGCACTTCCTCGACCGCCTCGCGGCAACGGTCGTAGTTCGCAACGTCCGTCTCGTAAAAATGTAAGCGCGACGCCGCGCCGTTGAGGCTCGCGGCGAGATGCTGGGTGCGATGTTTGTCTTCGGGCAGGCCGAGGATGGCCACCGTCGCCCCGTCCTGGGCGAGCAGGGTGCTGACCGCGCCGCCGATGCCGCGCGAGCCGCCGGTTACAATTCCAACGCGTTCTCTGAGAGGTAAACTATCCACGCGCTAGATTTACCCAACTCCCGCCAAGATGCCTCTAACTCGCCGAGGTGGAACTCTGGCGCGTGCCGCCGCGTGTCGTGTACGTCTTCGCCGCAGCGCTCGCGCTGACGGCGTGTGCGATGCCCGCGGTCGCTCCGCCCGTCGCGCAGCAAAGTTTGCAAGCACAATCCGCCGTCGCACCGATGCACTCCGGAACTTCGTTTCGTGACGCGTATCGGTTTAAGCAGCCGCTCTTCGTCGCTAATCCGTTTTGGGGCGTCGTCGGCGACTCTAACGGTAACCTGTACGGCACGACGTCGTACGCGATGGGTGGAGCGGTCTTCGAGCTAACGCGCAAGCAGCACGGCGCGCGCTACTCGCAGACCGCGCTGCATTTTTTCAACGGCGTTCCCGACGGCTTTATCCCCGACAGCGGGCTCGTGCGCGACGCACGCGGAGCGCTCTACGGCGTCACGCTCGATGGCGGCAGCTGTACCGCGTTCCACGGCGGCTGCGGCGCCGTGTACCGGCTCGCGCCCTCGGGCGGCGGCTTTTCGGAGTCGGTGATCTGGAGTTTTACCGACGTACCCGACGGCGCGTTCCCGATCGGAACGCTCGTGCTCGCACCCAACGGAACGCTCTACGGCGTCACCCAGTTCGGCGGCGCCAACGATCTCGGCACCGCTTTCGCGCTGACTCCGAACGGCAGCACCTATAGCGAAACGGTTCTGCACAGTTTTGGGGGCGCCGGCGACGGCATCATTCCATATGCCGGACTGACGATGGGCGCGAAGGGCCGGCTCTTCGGCACGACGATCGGGGCTACGACGAGCACGCGCGGGCGTACGGTCTACGAGCTCGTTCCGTCGCACGGCACGTACCGAGAGCGCGTCCTCTATACGTTCGGGGACGAGTATCCGGTGCAGAGCGTTACGGTCGGTGACTCGGGTACGCTCTACGGTTTTCAGGACGCCACGTCCGGCGGGGGAGTCTTCGCGCTGACGCAGTCGGGCAAGAGCTATGTGAAGCGCACGATCTTCACGTTTCCGGGCGGAACGCAGGGTCACTCTCCGTCGTCATCGCTCCTTCCCGCCGGTAAAGGTAACTTCTACGGCGAGTTGCAATACGGCGGCCCCGGTAGCAGCGGCTTAGGAAACGGCGTTCTCTACGAGCTCAAAAAGAGCGGTGGCGTCTACGCCGAGAGCGTCCTTCACGCGTTCGCCGGCAGCGACGGACGCTTCCCGCAAGGCGGCCTCTTCTTCGACGGCAAGCAGCTATACGGCACCGCCACCGATGGCGGGAATCCGTGCGTCTCCAACTGCGGGCACTACTGCGTCTACGGGTGCGGCGTCGTCTTCACATATCGAGTCCGCCATTGATGCTGAACACCGCGCCGGTAATGTAACTGGAATCGTCCTCGAGTAGAAAGCGCACGACGCGCGCCACTTCCTCGGGTCGTCCCAGCCGCCGCTGCGGAATCTTTTCAACGACCTTCGCAAGCGCCGCCTCCGGAATGGCGGCGACCATCTCGGTCCCGATGAACCCCGGAGCGACGACGTTGACGGTTATGCCGCGCTGTGCCATTTCCAGCGCGAGGCTCTTGCTGAATCCGAAAAGACCGGCCTTCGACGCCGCGTAGTTGGCCTGACCGATGTTGCCGGTCTCGCCGATCACCGAGCTGATATTTACGATGCGCCCGGAGCCGCGCTCGATCATGTGCTCGAGCACCGCCTTGGTCATCTGAAACGCGCCCGACAGGTTCACGTCGAGCACCTGGCGCCAATCGTCCACCGTCATCTTACGCACCGTCTTGTCGACGGTGATGCCGGCGTTGTTTACCAGATAGTCGATGCGCCCGAACTGATCCATCACTTCCTTGGCGACGCGGTTGCAGTCGTCGACGTCGTCGACGCGCCCTTGATGGATCGAAACCTTGGCGCCCTTCTCGCTCATCTGCTTCGCGAACTTCTCCGCGCTCTCGCGTCCGCGACTGTAACCCGCCGCCACCGCGGCCCCGTTCGCCGCTAGGGATTCGGTGATGGCCGCACCGATGCCGCGAGTCCCGCCGGTAACCAATGCTACTCGACCTTCAAACACAGCCGCGTCCTCCTTTGCGACCGCGAATTCGCGGCGCGGCCCCGTCTGTCCCGCGCTAGCGCCGCGTCGGGGGCGTTGAAGCGCCCCCGCAACCAGTCGCTCTGTTTTTAGTGGAAGCCGAGATACGCCGGTCCGCTCAGGGTCGTGTTCGAACCGCTGATCGTCCGCATCGGCGTCGCGCTTCCGTTGGCGTTCTTCGCGTACTCGAAGATCGCGTTGCCTCCGAAGTCGGCAACCCAAATGCGATCCTTCGCGTCTGCGGCGATGCCCGCGGGGTATGAAGGGCCGGTGATGTGCGCGACCGGCGCGACGTTGCCGGTTGCGCCCTTCGCAAAGACGAACACGCCCGCGTCCTCGTCGGCGACCAAGAGACGGCCATTGGAATCGAATGCGACCGAAAACGGCTTCACCAAGCCGGTGTTGCTGCCGCCGATGACGACGGCCGGAGCTGCGTTGCCGCTCGCGCCTTTCGCGAAGGCGAGTACGTCGGAGCTGCTACCGTTTGCGACGTAGAGCCGGCCCTGCTTATCCATCGCCATTCCGAGCGGCAGAGCGAGTTGCGTCTTGTTGCCGCTGATCGTATCGATCGGAGCGACGTTGCCGTTCGCGCCGGGCGCGTACTCCGTGACGGCGTCTCCTCCGTAGTTCGTGACCCACAGATTGCCGGCCGGGTCCACGAAAATGCCCTCGGTCGGACCGAGATTCGATTTCGATCCGCCGATCGTACGTTTCGGCTTCACGTTGCCGTTGGAGCCCGGACCGAAGACGACGACCTGAGTGGCGCCATCGTTTGCGGCGTAGAGGTTGCCCTTGGAATCGACGGTTAGCGCGTCGGGCGAATCGAGCGTCGTCTTCGACCCGGCGATGGTCACCGCGGGTGCCGCGTTCCCCGTCGCCTTGTTGGAGAAGCCGAGCACGCTCGCGCCGTCGCGATTGGCCGTAAAGACTTTGACGCCGGCGTCGGGCTGGGAGACCGCCGCTTGCGACGCCGAGTACGGCGCCTGCACCGCCGGATTTATCGCGCCGCCGCATCCTGCCAGGAGCAACACGGCAGCGACCGAGTTAATGGTTTTCACGAGTTTCCTCCATAGAAGTGGGAGCCGGGAGTGGTCTTCCCTAGCCCGATACTAAACGAGGAGGCGTTCGAAAACGTACCGGCCCCGGTTCCTAGGGCCGTTAGTCCTCGTCGTCAGCGCTCTCCGGGTCGTCCGGCTGGCGCAGGAAATACCCGGCCGAATAGCGCGCCGGGATCCTTTCGAAGGCGTGCGGCCCTCGCTGGAAGTCGAAGCAATCCGAGAGGTCGGCGGCACGCGCGTCCGTGGTCTTCATCGAGGGTAACCCGAACGTCTCTTCGGCAAACTTCAGAATGCTGCCGAACTCGTACGGAGTATGCGAGACGTAGTGCGGTTTCGCATAGGGCGAGATCACGATCAGTGGCACCCGAAAGCCGAGCTCGTACGAGTTCTTCACGCTCGGAGCGACGTGATCGAACCAGCCGCCCCAGTCGTCCCACACCACGAAGATCGCGGTCGAGCTCCAATACTGGCTCTCGCCGATCGCGTTGACGATCGACGCCACCCACGACGGCCCCGTGCCCTTGTTCGCGCCGGGATGGTCCGAGTCGGGCAACGTCGGCGTGACCCACGTGATGCTCGCGAGATCGCCGCTCGCGATGTCCTTCAAAATGCGCTTCGATGGAGTGCGGACGTTTACGTACGACTCGCCGTAGCGCACCGCGCGCACTGCGTCGGGCGCGTTCCAGATTCCGGCGCCGCGAATCGCTTGATAGTATCGCCAGCTGATGCCGGCGTGGTTCGCCTCGCCCATGAGCGAGGTGCGATCGAAGCAGGGAAAAACGCGTAACCGCTGCCGGCCTTGCGGATCGATCGTCTGCACGTGCGATCCCGCCGGAGCGTCGCAGCCGCCGGTGCCCTTCCCGTTTGGCTTCATCCCGTTCTCCGAAGCGCGAAGCGGCGAGCCGTTCTTTACGGTCGAGGTGCCGCTGATGAGATACTGATGCGCCGGGAAGCTCGGCCCTTGGTTCGTCTGAAATAAGTGATCGGCCAACGTGTACTCACCCGCCATCTGCCAGTATGGCTCCACGTCCGAGTGCGGAACGTATCCGTACGCGGTCGGTTTGCACGCCTTATGGTGCGTGCAGGTCGTTTTGACGAGATTGAATCCATCGACGGCGCCTCCGTCGTATTCGGTGACGAACGCATCGTGGCCGTGCCCCACCGCGACGGCCGAATCGAGATGGATGGGCTGCAGCGTTATGGTGCGGCCGTCCGACGTCTTGCCGCTGCGGACCGTATCGGCACCCGGGAACCCGTTGAATAAATTGTCGACGGTCCGGTTCTCTTGAATGATGATGACGATATGCTGAATCGGGTACTGCTGAGTGTGCGACTCGTACTGCGGCGCCGATCGATCGGGCGCGGCGAGCGGCACCGCCTGCGCCGTGCAGCCAAAGAGCCCTAAGACCAGACAGAGCGGGATCCGAAGACGCATTGGCTACTGCGTGTCCACCGGGTCGCTCGACGGCGGCTCGTGCAGGAAGTACGACCTCGGATACTTCGAAGGAATCGTCGAGAACTTCCGCGGCGGCTTCGTGAAGTCGAACGCGTCGGAGAGGCCGGTGGCCCGCCCGTCCGTGTAGCCGTTCTTCACCGAACCGATGCTGCCGGCACGAACTCCGTTGACCTCTTCGATGAACCGCAGGATGCTGCCGAACTCGTACTGCGTGTGGTCGACGTACCCGACTTTCGCGTACGGCGAGATGATGAGACAAGGAACGCGGATGCCGAGCCCGCGGTAATCGAGCTGCGGCGGTTTCGCGTTGTCGTAAAAACCGCCCCAGTCGTCCCACAGGACGATGATCGCGGTCGAGTTCCAGAACGGACTCTCGCCGATCGCGTTAACGATCGAGCTCACCCACGACGGTCCCTGGTCGCTATGGTGCGCGGGATGATCCGAGTCGGCATAACTGGGCGTCACCCAAGTCACCGCCGCTAAGTTGCCGCTGCTGATGTCGGTGAGCACCTTCGTTTGCGGCGCGACGACGTTCGACGGCCAATCCGGGCCGTAGCGCACGTACTTGATCTCCTCGAACGGCTCCCAGAATCCGCCGGCCAAGACGCGCGTCGCATAAATCCTCCACGATATGTCGGCGCGGTCGAGCACTTCGGCAATCGTATTGAACTGATCGAAGCACGGGAACGGCCCCTGATAATGGAACTCCTTGCGGTCCGCGTTGATGTACGAGCTCCTCGTTCCCGGGACGGAGTCGCAATCGTCGGGAGCGGCATTCGGGAAATCGACCTCGGCCGTCGACGGTAGCTGCAAATCGTCGGTGCCGGCGATGAGCGTCAGATGCGCGGTGAAGCTGCCGCCGAACTCCGTTGGAAACATTGCATCGAGGAGCACGTACTGCTGCGCCATCGTCCAGTACGGCACGATCTCCTTGCGATCCATGTACGCGTACGCATACGTGGGCTTCTTCCCGAACAGCGAAAAGCCGTCCATGTTGCCGTTATCCCAGTCCTTCATCGATGCGGGCCAGTTGTGCGGCAGGTCGTGATTGTTTTTGAACGTGACTTGATGCAGGGGCACCGACGTGTCGCCCGACGGACACGAACCGCTCCGCTCCGGGCGGCTCTGCGGCGCCGGCTTGCGGCTCTTCGCGCAGCCGCTCGTCGGCGCGTTGGCGCCGGGATACCCCGCGAAGAAATTCTCGAAGCTGCGATTCTCTTGAACGATGACGACGACGTGCTTGATGCGCTGCTGCTGCCCGTCATCGCCGATCGGCCTTCGCATACTCGCCGAACCGATCGTACGCGAATCGCTTGGCGACAGACCGCCAAATGAAGAGCAGCCGGCAGAAAAGACCAGGCTTGCGACGAGGGCCAACCGCAGCAGTTTGGAAACCAACGTTATTCCTCGGTGCCGACGTTCCAACGCAGCGGACGTGACTCCTACGGCTCTCCCGGCGCACAGGGGAAGCAGCCGTATGATTGAAACCTTCCGCATGAATAGGATCGCCGTACTCCTGTCGCTGGCGACCGTCGCTGCCGCGCTCGCCGCGTGCACCGGAACGCCGCAAGAAAACTCAGCGCTCGCCACGGGCTCCTCGGCCGCGACTCGAAGCGTACGGGTGCCGGCGCCCGCGCCGCGGTCGATCTCCCTACGTCGCCCGAACCATCGGAAGTCGTGGATCTCTGCGGATGCAAAACGCGCACCGCGCTTGCTCTTCATCTCCGACTACGGCGCAGACGACGTGGACATCTTTACAATGCCGAAGATGGCGCTCAAGGGGCAGATCACCGGCCTGAGTTTCCCGGAGGGTGAGTGCGCCGACGCGAGCGGCAACATTTGGGTAGCAAACACCGGCGCCTCCGCGATGCAGCTCTACTCGCGCACGGGAACGCTGCTCAAGACGCTCAGCGTCGCCGGCGAGTATCCGTCGGGCTGCGCCGTCAACAAATCGAACGGCGATCTCGCCGTCACCAACATCGAAAACACAAGCGGCGGCCCCGGCAACGTCACGGTTTTTGCACACGCCTCGGGCGTCGGCACGCCGTATACCAATCCGAGTCTCTATCTCTATTTCTTCGTCGGATACAATAACGCCGGCGATCTATTCTTCGATGGAATGGACTCCAGCCGCATCACGAGTTACTTCGCCGAACTTCCCTCGGGCAGTGGCAGCACGCGGTTGATAACTCTCAGTGGAGCGACACTACACGTTCCCGGCATGATTCAACTGTACCGCCCCTTCGGCTATCTCGCGCTTGGCGATCAGGCTTGCGGCGGTAATCCAGCGTCGTGCATCTATTTGGTTTCAATCTATGGAACGACCGGAACTACGACTCGAGGGAGGGTGATGAAAACGACCGATCTCTCAAACTACGAAGGTGGCGCCGTTTGCGACTTGGCCCAGGGCGTCATCGCCGGAAACGGCGAGCAATATCTCGCCGGTGCAGACTACGAATCGTGCGGCTATACCGCCTCGACAGCGAATCGCTGGGCATACGATTCGGGCGGCATTCCCGTCGAGTACAACAACGGCGCCGGACTCGTCGAGCCGCTCGGCGCGGCCGTCAGCACCAAGTAGAAGCGACCGCTCGCTACCCGGATAACGCAGGGTGACGGGCGGTCCGTGCCGCAGAACACGCAGCAATGATCCAGCTCCGTGCACGAAGACTAGCGGCGGGAATCACTATTGCCGCGACGCTTGTGGCGACGGGATGTTCGTCGCCGTTCGGAACTCGTTCGAGCGGGGTGCAAAGCATCCCCGAAGCGGCGAGCCCCACGTTCCAATCGCCCTTTTCAATGATGCAGCCCGACAGCCATCTCATCAAGCACGTCGTGGTCATCGTTCAAGAGAATCGCACCGTCGACAATCTCTTCAACGGTCTGCCCGGCGCCGACACCGTGCTGTCGGGCAAGAACAAACAAGGCCAGACCGTTCAGTTGCGCGAGACTCCGCTCACGGCGCCGTACGACATTTCGCACAAGCACTCGGCCTTTATACAAGACTACGACAACGGTAAGATGGACGGCTTCAATACCGAGACCGAGAACTGCTACTCCAAAAACAGCTACCGTTGTCCGCAGGCAGATCTGGCTTCGTATGCCTACGTGCCGCGCACCGACGTGCAGCCATACTTCGATCTGGCGGAGCAGTACACGTTCGCGGACCGAATGTTCCAGACGAATCAGGGGCCGAGCTTTTCGGCGCACCAGTACATCGTCAGCGGCACCTCCGTTATCAGCAATGGCTCGAACCTCAAGGCCGCGGAGAACCCCACCGACCCGCAGGGACAGAAGCGGCAGGGCGGATGCGATTCGCTGCACGACACGACCGTCGAAACAATCGATCCGGCCGGAAATGAAAGCAAAGCCGTATTCCCGTGCTTCGTACGCGACTCGATCTTCCACCTGATGAACGACAAGAGCGTTAGCTGGCACTACTATCAAGAGTTCCGCGGTTCCGGCGAGTGGCACGCGGTCGACGCGCTCAAACCAATCTGGCAGAGCCGCTCGTTCTCGAACGTCATCGCGCCATCTTCGAAGGTCCTCACCGACATCAACGCCGGCCAGCTCGCCGACGTCACCTTCGTAACCCCAAGCGCGCAGAACTCCGATCACCCCGCGAAGAACGACGGCACCGGGCCATCCTGGGTCGCTTCGATCGTCAACGCGGTCGGCAACAGCGCGTATTGGAAGAGCACGGCGATCTTCGTCGTCTGGGACGACTGGGGCGGCTTCTACGATCACGCGCCGCCGACGATCTACAACTCGTTTGAAGACGGCTTTCGCGTGCCGCTCATCGTGATCTCGCCGTACGCGAAGAAGGGTCACGTCTCGCACGTCCGCTACGAGTTTGGCAGCATCCTCAAGTTCATCGAGAAGGCCTTCGATCTCGGCTCGCTCGGCCGATCCGACGTCCGCGCCCACGACCTGATAGATTGCTTCGACTTCAAGAAATCGCCGCGACCCTTTACGACGATCCGCGCCAAATATTCGGCATCGTACTTCGAGCACCAACCGATCGACTACGACAGCCCCGACGACGACTACTGACACCCCTCTGTCACCCTGAGCTTGGGTGTCACCCTGAGCTTGGGTGTCACCCTGAGCTTGTGTGTCACCCTGAGCTTGTCTGTCACCCTGAGCTTGTCGAAGGGGCGACACCTGCTGTCACCCTGAGCTTGTGTGTCACCCTGAGCTTGTGTGTCACCCTGAGCTTGTCGAAGGGGCGACACCTCCTGTCACCCTGAGCCTGTGTGTCACCCTGAGCTTCTGTGTCACCCTGAGCTTGTCGAAGGGCGACACCTGCTGTCACCCTGAGCTTGTGTGTCACCCTGAGCGAAGGCGCGCAGCGCCGTAGTCGAAGGGCGAAGGGGCGCACGCGCGACGAATGAATGGACCCTGAAGATGACGCTAAGTATCTTGTTGACCGGCCCCTGGGATTCGAAGACCGGGGACGCTCCGCCACGTCTCGACGTTCCGAAGGTTCGTCCGCATCGGTTCTCTTGGAAGAACGCCGGTACCGTCGGCTTCCCGAGAAGCCCGTGGGCCGTGAAGCCACAGCGTTGGGTGGAAGACGACGATGGCGGATCGACCGAGGAGGCCGAGGTCATCACTTCTTCAAGCGATGAATCGACGTTTCTCGAACTTCATGGCCTCACAGCTAAGGATGCGAACTACGACAAACTCGGCGAGCGGATAACAGAAGTTGAATACGAGGGCATCGTGCACGTCATCAAAGAGATGGCAATGCAGCACCCCGATGCAATGTGGTTCGTCAAAAGCTGGAGTATTGAAAGCGTTTCGTCGGATTGACGCGCCGTCGTCGTCGCGGCGAAACCTCCAAACGACTCGGGCATCTCACAGTCCTAGCGAACCGCGATCCCAAAGTGTCACACTGAGCTTGTCGAAGGAGCAATCCCTAAGTGTCACCCTGAGCTTGTCGAAGGGGCGACACTCGCGTTTCGAAACGGTCGCTGACTAACGTTTCGTCGTCGTGAACGCGATGATCGTTTTGGGTACGCTGCCGTGCGCCATAAAAACGATCGTGCCGGAGAGCTTAGAACCATCAACGGTAGCGTGACCCGTATCGTGGGTTCGCTTCCGGTTAATCACCATATCGAAGCCAAGGTGCTTCCCATGCTGCTTAAGGATGCCGGTAAATCCCAGGTGGGAACGATGCATTGCAAACTCCAGCGTGATGGGGCCCCAGAGATAGTCCAGATACTGGCGCACCTTGATCGTTATGCGGCCCGACTCCGCCCCGTAATAGGCGGTTTGTTTCCATGTTCCAGTGTAAGTGCCGACGACGTTGGGATAGCTCGCCGTATGCAGCGAAGAGCCCAGCGTCGCCCTGGATTGCGAAGATGGCAACGTGGAACCGGTCTGCGCGGAGCACGATGCTAGCACGATCGCTCCAATGACCGCCACGACCGCGATGAGGCGTTGAGGGCTAAAAGATATCATAAGCACCTCCCGGCACGAGCATTCAACTGCCGTGATTCAGCGACCTCGCTTAGAAGCGTCCGGTGCGGTCGAGTTGCGAATGACCCCGGCGCCACGCGCCGAAGATTCTTTAATATATTAAAGGCGGCAACCAACTCGGCATGCTTAGAGGTGAGGTGACGCACATGGACGCTTTCAAGATTCGTGCCTACGTCGCAAGCTTCGTTTCGGCGACTCTGCTTGCAGGCTGTACCGCTTCGTCTATGCCTGCGAACACGCTCGGTTCGAGCCTGCAAAGAACGACCGGCGCCAGCAAGACCTTCAAATACACCGGTAAGGACTAGAAGTTCAAGGTGCCTACGGGCGTAACGCAGATCACGATCGCGGCAGATGGCGCGAGTGGTCCGGTCGGATCGCGCGAAACTGGCGGCAACGGCGGCTTCGTTCAGGCGACGATTCCGGTGACGCCCGGAGAGACGCTGGCAGTTTTCGTCGGTGGCGAGGGCGGCTTGGCCGCATACGGCACCTTCGGAACCGGCGGCTTCAACGGCGGCGGCACGGGCGGCTTTGGCGGCAAATACACGATCGGAGGCGATGGCGGCGGAGGCGCCTCAGATGTCCGCCAGGGCGGCGACGCGCTGACGAATCGCGTTTTAGTTGCCGCCGGTGGCGGCGGCGCCGGCATTCCACAAACGTTCTACGGCGGCGGAGACGGCGGACTCGGCGGCGGCAAAATCGGTGGCGACGGCCGCGGGGGCGTCCGGAACAACGCGACCGGCCACGGAGGCAAGGGCGGAACGCAATCCGCCGGCGGTGAGGGCGGCCGCGGCGGAAGCCGCTACAGCTATCATCGCGGCCATCGAGGTCATCGCGGCCAACTCGGCATCGGCGGCGCCGGTGGCGGCACGTCGAACAGCGGTGGCGGCGGAGGCGGCGCGGGCGGCGGCTATTACGGCGGCGGAGGTGGCGGAGCCGGAGCGCTCGCTACGAGCGGTGAGGGAGGCGGTGGCGGTGGCGGCGGCGGTTCCTCTTACGTCGAAACCGGCGCGACCAACGTGCAGAACGTCAAGGGTAAAGCCCCGATCGGAAACGGCGAGATCATCATCAGCTGGTAAACCGCGCCGACGGCGCCCGCCTTATCCGAAGCGCCCGGTGATGTAGTCTTCGGTTCGGCTGTCGCTGGGCTTCGTGAAGAGCTTGGCGGTGTCGTCGATCTCGATGAGTTTTCCGACGCCGGTCTCGTCGGCGAGCATGAACGCGGTGCGATCGGATACGCGCGCGGCTTGCTGCATGTTATTGGTCACCGCGACGATCGTGAAGTCCTCGGCGAGCGATGCGATGAGCTCTTCTATCACGGCCGTAGCGATCGGATCGAGCGACGCCGTCGGCTCGTCCATCAGCAGAACCTCCGGCTCCGCGGCGACGGCGCGCGCGATGCAGAGTCGCTGCTGCTGTCCGCCGGAAAGCCGAAGCGGACTGCTGCGCAGCTTGTCCTTCACCTCATTCCAGAGCGCCGCCGATCGCAGCGCCTTCTCCGCGCACGCCATCTTCTCGTTGCGGCTCAACCCTTTGGCCGCGCAGACCAAAGCGTTGTCGAGAATCGAGAGCGTCGGAAATGGATTGGGCCGTTGAAAGACCATGCCGACGCGGCGCCGGATCGCCATCGGATCGATGTCGCCGGCGTAAATGTCCTGGCCTTCGAGCAGAACGCGGCCCTGCACCCGCGCGTCGAAACCCACTTCGTGAATCCGGTTCAGGCAGCGTAACAGCGTCGTCTTGCCGCATCCCGACGGACCGATAAGCGCGGTTACCGCCTTGCGGTCGAATCCGATCGAGACGTCGCCCACTGCCTTGTGCGCTCCGTAGTACGCGTTGAGATCCTCGGTGGAGAGAACCGCCGCGCCGGCCTTCGTTACAACTGCCGTCAACTATCGAGCCCTCGCATCGCGTTGCGCAGCATCAGCCGCGCGCCTAAACTCAAGATCAGGACGGCGACGACCAGTAACAACGCGCCCGCCCACGCCTGCGCCTGCCAGTTCGGATACGGCGAGATCGCGTAGTTGAAGACCTGCAGCGCGAGCACTGCCATCGGATTGTTCGGATTCTTCTCCCAGAACTGGCTGCCGAACGCGGTGAAGAGCAGCGGCGCGGTCTCGCCGGTGACGCGCGCTATCGCCAGCAGGAGCGCCGTGATGATCGCCGGCCGCGCCGTCGGCAGCACGATGAACACGGTCGCGCGGAAGTTCGACATGCCTAGCGCCAGCGCGCCCTCGCGCACCGTCTGCGGCACCGAGCGAATCGCCTGTTCCGACGTGCGCACGAGCAGCGGCAGCATCAGCATCATGAACGCGAACGACGCCGAGAACGCGGAGAAATGTTTGAGCGGCGCCACCAGCACCGCATAAGCGAAGAGGCCGATGGCGATGCTCGGGACGCCGGAGAGCACGTCGGAGAGAAACCGCAGCGCCTCGGGAATAGCGCCGCGTCCGAAGAGCGCGAGATAGATGCCCGTAAGCAGACCGACGGGCACCGCCATGAGCGTCGCGATGCCGATGACGATGATCGTGCCGAGGATGCCGTTTCCCACGCCGCCGCCCGGAACGCCGACCGGATGCGGGAGCTGCGTGAGAAACGCCCAGTTGATCGCGCCGATGCCCTGAACCACGACGTAGCCGAGAATCGCAAGCAGCGCGGCGGCGGCCAGCGCCGCACAAAAGAGCGCCAGCATCGTACCAAACGCTCCATAAGCGCGCCGGAAGCCGAGCCGCTGATACTTAACGCTCATCGCGATCCTCGAACGCTCCAGATCATGACTCGCGCGAGCGCGTTGACCACGATGCTCACGACGAAGAGAATCAGGCCGAGCTCGATGAGCGCGCTGATGTAAATGCTCGTCGTCGCCTCGGTAAACTCGTTGGCAATCACGCTCGCCAGCGTGTACGACGGCGCGAAGAGCGACGCCGAGATCTGCGGCCGGTTGCCGATCACCATCGTGACCGCGATGGTCTCGCCGAGCGCGCGGCCCAGCGCGAGGATGCACGCGCCGAATATGCCGACGCGCGCCGCCGGCAGCACGACCCGCGTCGCGGTCTCCCACTTCGTCGCGCCCAGTGCCATCGACGCCTCGCGCAGGTCGCGCGGAATCGCCGCGATCACGTCGCGCGAAATCGCGGTGACGGTCGGAACGATCATCAAGGCGAGGATGATGCCCGCCGTCAGCAGGCCCACGCCGTAGATCGGGCCCGAGAACAACGGCGTCCACCCGAGCACGTGCTGCAGCGCCGGACCGATCGTCGTGCGCACGAACGGTGAGAGAACGAAAAGCCCCCACAATCCGTAAACGACGCTTGGCACCGCGGCGAGCAGCTCGATAAGAAACGAGAGCGGCGTCGCGAGCCAGCGGGGAGCGAAGTCCGACAGAAATACCGCCGCCATGATCCCGACGAACGCCGCCAGCGCGATGCCGATGAACGACGTCACCACCGTGCCGTAAATCATCGGAAGCGCGCCGAACTTACTGGTGATCGGGTCCCATGAGGACTTCCAAATAAACGACGGTCCGAACGCGACGATCGATGGCCACGCGCCGATCACCAGCTCGACGAAGAGCGCGACGATCAGCAACGCAAAGAGAATGCTCCCGCCGTAGACGACCGCGGCAAAGCCGCGGTCGGCGGGACTAACGAATCGCGCTACGCGCCGAAACCCCGTGTCGGTGCTCATCGCGTCACAGTGCGCACCCCGGCGTCACCGAAAGCGACGTACCCTCAAGTGTCACCCTGAGCCTGTCGAAGGGCGAAGGACCTGCATTCACCTCTGCATTTGCCGGATGGTGGCCGATGCAGCATTCTGCACGTTCACCGGCAGCGGAACGTAATCAACCGATTTCGCGTTCGACTGACCGGAAGGCCCGACGAGCCACGACAGCACGTCGTAGAGCGCTTTGGCGCGCCCAGCGTCGGCCGGCTTCTTGTAGACGACGACCCACGAGTAGCCCGAGACCGGATACGAGTTCGCGCCCGGCGCGTCGACGATCGAGAAGTTGGTCGCACTCACCTCAGGTTTGCTCGCCGCGGCCGCGGCGACGTTCTCAGGAGTGCACGCCACCCACTTGCCGGCCCGATTCTGCAGGGTCGCCGCGGGCATGTGATTCTCGATCACGTAGGCGAGCTCGACGTACCCGATCGCGCCCGGCGTGCTGCGGATCTGTCCGGCCACGCCTTCGTTGCCCTTGGCGCCGACGGCGCTGGGCGCGGGCCACGAGACGCTCTTGCCGGTTCCGACCTTGCTCTTCCATTCGCCCGAGACGTGGCTCAGGAAATCGGTGAAGATGTAGCTGGTCCCCGACCCGTCGGAACGATGCACGACGACGATCGGCATGTCGGGCAGGTTAACGCCATGGTTGACCTTGGCGATCGCCGGGTCGTTCCACTTGAGAACCTTGCCCAGATAAATGTCGACGATCGTCTCGCGCGTCAGACGAATGGTCTGGCTCACGCCCGGAAGGTTGTAGGCGACCGCGGCGCCGCCCAAGGCCACGGGAATCTGCAGCACGGGCTGTCCCGCCCGCGCAAGCTCCTGCGCGTTCATGGGCACGTCGGTCGCGCCGAAATCGACGTTCTTGGCGGTGAACTGTTGAATGCCGCCGCCACTGCCGATCGATTGATAGTTGACCGTGACGTCCGGGTTCTTCTGACTATAGATGTAGAAGGCTTTCGAGAAGAATGGGTAGTCGAAGCTCGATCCAGCTCCGGTAAGCTGGGTTGCCGCGATGGCGGGAAGGGTCAGTGCGCCCACGATGGCGGCCGTGGTCAAGCCGCGAACCAGGGATGCTCTCACAAACAACTCCTTGCAAAAGTAGGGATGCTCTAGTCTATCGTCAAGGCGATTAAGCCTAGTTTAAGGGCGCCGCCGCTGTCATCCCGAGCCGGGCACCTTCTGCTGTCATCCTGAGCGAAGGTTCCTGAGCTTGTCGAAGGGACCGGAGTCGAAGGACGAAGGGCGAAGGAGGCGCCCCTATGACCGAGGATCGCCGGCCTTCCCTACCCGAGCTGCGTCACACGACCGCTCACGTGCTCGCCTACGCAGTCCAGGATCTTTTTCCCGAAGCGAAGCCGACCATCGGCCCGGCGATCGAAAACGGCTTCTACTACGACTTCGATCGCGCGCAGCCGTTCACGGCCGCCGACCTCGCGCAGCTGGAAAACCGCATGCGCGAGATCGTCGAGGCCGATTTTCCGATGACCGGCCAAGCCGTGTCGCGAGCCGAAGCGATCGACGCCTTCGCCGGCAACCCCTACAAGGTTGAGATCGCCCGCGAGATCCCCGAGGGCGAGCCGATCACGCTCTACACGATCGGCGAGTTCACCGATCTCTGCCGCGGCGGCCACGCCGATTCAACCGGCGCCATCGGCGCGTTCAAGCTCACCAGCGTCGCGGGTGCGTACTGGCGCGGCAACGAGCACAATCCGATGCTGCAGCGCATCTACGGCACCGCGTGGTACACGAAGGACGACCTCGCGGCGCACCTCGCAAACGTCGAGGAAGCGCAGCGGCGCGATCACCGCAAGCTCGGCGCCGAGCTCGATCTCTTCTCCGTCGAGGAAACGGCGGGCGCGGGACTCGTCTTCTGGCATCCCAAGGGCGCGATCGTACGCGGCATCATCGAGAACTTTATCCGCGAAGGACTGCACGAGCGCGGATACGAGCCGGTGGTCACGCCCCACGTCGTCAGCGAACGTCTCTACGAAATTTCCGGACATCTCGAAAACTTTGCCGAGGGCATGTTCGGCCCGATCGAAGTCGAGAACCAGCGCTTCCGGCTGAAGCCGATGAACTGTCCGGGACACATTCTCATCTACCAAAGCCGCATGCGCAGCTACCGCGATCTGCCGTTGCGCTTCTCCGAGTTCGGCACGGTCTATCGCTTCGAGCGCTCGGGCGTGGTGCACGGCCTCACGCGCGTTCGCGGCTTCACGCAAGACGACGCACACATCTTCTGCATGCCCGACCAGCTGCAAAGCGAGTTCGAGCGAACGCTCGACGAGGCGCGCCGTCTCATGGACGCCTTCGGCTTCACCGAAATTCAGTACGTGCTCTCGCGCCGCGAAGAGCGCGATCGCACCGATACCGACGCCGTCGCCGAAGCCGCGATCCGCAAAGCGCTCGAACGTTACGAGCTGCCGTACGAAGTGGACGAAGCCGGCGGGGCCTTCTACGGTCCGAAGCTCGACGTCAACGTGCGCGACGCGCTCGGTCACTGGTGGCAGCTCGGGACC
>DATASC010000140.1:0-10088 GCA_036269355.1 Candidatus Cybelea sp.
TGGCGAAATCACCGGCCGCCTCGGCTTTGAACTCTTCGATGGAGCCCTGGAGGCGCGTTGCCGCGAGGACGTTGACGACCGAAAGCGCGGTCGCGAACGCACGGCTAGGGTTGCCTTCCAGGCCGCCGTTGACGTACAGCACGAGCGTCGCCGGGGCGCGATCGTACGCATAGAGTGCGCCAACCGAACGCGACGCGAAGGTTGGCGAGACGACTCCCGGCACTTGCGCGATGTCGGAGAGCGTGCGCCGGATAAAAGCCGCCAAGACGAGCATCGGACCGAAGTCGCGGCTATCCACGCTCGGTGCGGGATACTGCGCGATCAGCCAGGGAGCCGCGATGTCGCGATGCGCGACGATTTCATGCGTCGCGCCGTTGAGGGCCGGCAGATGCACCGTGACGGGGACCGTCGTCCCTTCCGGAAGCGCCGAGGCGAGCGCCGTCAACGCATCGGGCGGAAGCACGTCGAGCCGTCCAGCGGCACTGACTAGAACGCCCCCGCGGCGATAGTACCGCTGATAGAACCCGCGTGCGTCGCCTGCGAAGAACTGCGAAAGCGAGTTGGGCGTTCCGAGTTCCGGCAGACCGAGATTCGCCTGCGCACTCGAAGCCGCATTAAGCATGTCGAGACCGACTTGCAGCGCGATCTGCTGCGTCTGTGCGATCTCGCGAATCAACGTCGCGCGCGCCTCACGCACCGTTACGGGCGAAAAATCCGGTGCGGCAACCGCCGTGCGGAAGAGATCGATCACGGCGGGTGCGTCGGCCGCGAGCGCCTCGATATAAAAACGTACGTCGCTCGGATCGACCGTGAAGCGAATGGAGCCGCCGCGCGAGGCGATCGCCTCTTCGAGCGGCATCGCGGGCCCGTTGGCCTGCGGCGCGACCGGGGTGCGAACGATCGTCTGGGCTACAAGCGCGGCCAATCCGTTCTCTTTAAGCGTCTGACGGTCGAGGCCGGCACGCACCACGAACGCGACGCCGACGAGCGAGGCGGCACTGTCGGCCTGACGGACGATCGTTGCGCCGGCGACGCTCTCGATGCTCGGTATCGGCACCGCCGCAATCGAAGGACTCGGGACGAGCGAAATCGCGAGTGCCAGAAGCGCGCAGCGCGATAGCGGGGACCTCACGGAGTTGACTCCTTTTGCGGTGTGGTCGCCACGAGATCGACGACCACGGGCTTGCCGAGATAGCGACGCACGACGTCGGCGACGTACTGTGGATCGAGCGAGCGCGCCGTCTGCTCGTACGAACCCGCGCCGATACCCGGCGCGTAATCGAGATTTCCTTCGACGCTGTACCAGCCGAGATTATCGGCTCGCTGTTGCGGCGTCTGCGTGTCGGCCGCGACGTGGTAGAGAAACGCCTCGCGCGCCGATTCAAACGTCTGCCGGTCCATCGGCTGCTGTAAGGCGGTAAGCGCCTGAAGAACGCGCTGCTCCGCTTGTTTTTCGTGATCGCCGCCGATCGTCACCAGCATAACGCCGGGATCGTGCAGCGTGATGAACTGACCGATGACCAGTGCGGAGCTCTGCGACTTATCGAGATCGCGCGTCACGACGCCGGTCTGCTCGCGGAAAAGATAATCGGCGATGAAGTCGAGCGCGGTCGCTGCCTTCTGATCGGCGATCGGCGGCCCGACCCATGCCAGACCGACGCCGTCGACCGAGCCGGTGCTCGTGCTCGACGTGGGCGTCGCGGCGATCGTGGAATCGTACGGGCGATCCATCGAACCCGAGCCGCTGCCGTCGGTGACGGCGGCGACGCTTGAAGCGTCGACGTTGCCGGTCAGCGTGAGCACGGCGTTGTCGGCGCGAAACGCGCGCTTGGCAAACGAGTTGACTTGATCCGCGGAGATGCTCGTAAGCTGCGCCACCGTGGTGGGCAGCGGCGGATAATGCGCGGGACCGTTTGCGAAGAGCTGCGCGAAGAGCAAATCGTGAAGCGTAGTATCCGACTCGTAGCGCTCTTGAACGCCGAGCACCGCAGCGTTCTCACGCGCCGTCTTTACCGACGTCTCGTCGACCGAGGCCGCAAAGTACGCGGCCGTCATAGCCGCGACGATCCGCCGCGCCGCCGACGCGGGAACGGTGGCTGCTATCCCGACGATGTCGGGATAGACCTCGATGTTGAGCTGGCCCCCAACGGTGTGGACCAACGCATACAGCGATTTTCCGCTCGCGAGCGGCGCGACTGCGGCGGCCGTCGCCGCCAAGTTCGAGATGCCTGGCGCCGCGTTGTCGTACCCGGCGCCCGGCGCGCGGAACCAGAGGCCGATCGCGGCCGTTCCAATGGTCGGATCGGGATCGAGAACGTACGAGCCGCCCCGCGGCAGTGGACTCAGTTCTTGCATCGCCGCGGCGGCTTGGCTGGGGACGAACAAAAGCGATGCGATGCCGAACATCGCAGCCGTGAGCGCCGCTCGAATCATCACGCGGGTTCCGGCGATATGTTCGGTGGCATGCGCGACGGTTTCTCGGCGCGCTTCGGCTCTTCGGTGACCGGCCGCTCCGGCGGCGTCTCCGGCGCTTTCGCGCTGCCGGAGCTTCGGTCGTACGGACGCCCTTCGAGAATCGCCCGCACCTCTTCGGCTTCAACCGTTTCGTACTCTAACAGCGACGCCACCATGCGCTCGACTCTGTCCCAGTTCTGACTGAGGATCCGTTTGCCGTCGACATAGCAGGTCTCGATGATGTTTCGGACCTCGCCATCGATCTTGCTCGCGACCTCTTCGGAGTAATTGCGCTCTTCGCTGATGTCGCGTCCGAGAAACACTTGATGCGCGCCTCGTCCGAACTGGATCGGCCCGAGCTCGCTCATCCCGTACTGCGTTACCATCCGGCGCGCGAGCTCCGTCGCCTGTTCGAAGTCGTTGCTCGCGCCGGTCGTCACGTCGTGGAACTTGATCTCTTCGGCCAGGCGGCCGCCCATCGCGCGAGTGATCATCGCGAGCAGCTCTTCCTTGGTACGATTGTGGCGATCGTCTTCCGGGAGCGACCAGGTAATGCCCAGCGCCATTCCGCGCGGGATGATCGTTACTTTGTGCACGGGATCTGACTTCTCGCGGAGTCCGCCGATCACCGCATGGCCGGACTCGTGATATGCCGTCACTTCCTTTTCGTGCTGCGACATGACGACCGACTTCCGCTCGGGACCGACCATCACGCGGTCGATCGCCTCGTCGCAATCGATCATCTCGATGACGTTCTTGTTGCGTCGCGCCGCGAGCAGCGCGGCTTCGTTGAGCAGATTCTCGAGATCGGCGCCGGAGAATCCCGGAGTACGCTTGGCGAGCGTCTCGAGCGAGACTTCCTTGCCGAGCGGCTTGTTGCGCGCATGCACTTCGAGGATCTTCTCGCGGCCCTTGTAATCGGCGCGCGCCACAACGATCTGCCGGTCGAAACGCCCGGGCCGCAAGAGCGCGGGGTCGAGGACGTCGGCGCGGTTCGTCGCGGCGATCAGGATCACGCCGGTGTTCTGATCGAAGCCGTCCATCTCGACGAGGAGCTGGTTGAGCGTCTGCTCGCGCTCGTCGTGACCGCCCCCGAGGCCCGCGCCGCGCTGGCGGCCGACCGCGTCGATTTCGTCGATGAAGACGATGCACGGCGCCGACTTCTTGGCTTGGTCGAACAGATCGCGTACGCGTGAGGCACCGACGCCTACGAACATCTCGACGAAGTCAGAGCCGGAGATCGAAAGAAACGGCACGCCGGCCTCGCCGGCGATCGCGCGGGCCAAGAGCGTCTTGCCGGTTCCCGGGGGACCGAGTAGTAATACGCCCTTGGGAATGCGCGCGCCGAGCGACTGGTACTTCTTCGGATATTTGAGAAAGTCGACGATCTCCGCGAGCTCTTCTTTCGCTTCGTCGACTCCCGCGACGTCGGCAAACGTTACCTTCGGGCGGTTCTCGGAAAGCATCTTTGCGCGCGATCGCCCGAACGAGAGCGCCTGACTACCGCCGCTTTGAGCTTGACGAAGGATGAAGAACAACAAGAGCACGGTTATCGCCAGTGGTCCCAGCGTCATCAGGCTCGATAGTAGACCGGTATTGGACTGCTGGTCGAAACTGATTGCCTTACTCTGTACCCGTTTGTAGACTTCCTGGACGAACTGCTGGTCGAGGTTCGGTACGGCGACGGAATACTTCGTACCATTGGAAAGATCGCCGACCGCGTTTAACCCGGTTGCGTGAAACGATTGAACCTGACCGGCCTCAAGCTTCTGATAGAATGGGCCGTAGTCGAGTCGGGTCTCGCCTTCGCTGGGCTGGACGAAGCGTTCGACGATTATAAAGACGGCGACCACCGCGAGGATGATCAGGATGATTGACCGGAGATGCTTGCTCACGTTCTGGTTAGATTTCCTTATGCTCCAAACCGCAACCTATAACGAAGTGTTGCGGGCTTCCGAGCGGCCAAGCGGCTAATATTACTTCGTCACTCCCTCGTGATACCCGTCACCGTGCCGCTTTCGATTCTCAGCGTGAGCCCAGGCTTCATGTGAAACGTGCCCGTTCGGCCGCGTTCGAGCGCCCGCACGACTTCCTCGACGTGCAGGAAATCGATGTCGTTCAGTTCGCCTTCGTCGGCGAGTCGCGCGCGAACCGAGCGCCGAAGCGCGGCGCGGCGGCTGGCGTCCCGCTCGTCGGCGACGACCGCCGCCGCCCGGGCGACCGCCTCGTCGAGGCCGGGGAAGAGCGGCCGCAGCGCCGCTAACGCCTCCCGCACCGCGTTGCGCCGCAGGGTCGTGTCGGCATTCGTCGGGTCGACCGCGTAGGGCAGGGCGCGGGCATGGCAGTACGCGCGGAGCGCCTCGGAGGGTATTTCAAGGAAGGGGCGCCCCAGGTCCAGGCCCGGGGCAAGCCTGCGCCGCGCGCGCATTCCCCGAAGGCCGGCCGGCCCCGTGCCGCGCAGCAGGGCGAGCAGCACCGTCTCCGCCTGATCTTCGGCGTGATGCGCGGTGGCGATCAGCCCGAACTCCGAACGTTTCGCCGCATCGATGAGGGCGTCGTAGCGCGCCGTACGCAAGCGCTGTTCGCCGCGCAGCTCGCCGCCGACCGCGATGGTCTCGACCGGCAGACCGAAGTGCGCCGCGGTCTGCAACACGACGCATTCGTCCTGCCAGGCCGACGCGCGCGTTCCGTGATTGACGAACGCAACTCTGAGCGTTAACTCCATGCGCTTCGCCACGGCATGAAGCGCGGCAGTCAGCGCGACCGAGTCGGGGCCGCCGCTGCACGCAATCAATACGCGCTCACCGTTCCGAAGTACGCCGCTCTCCTCGACCGCGCGCTCCACGTCGCGCTCGGGATGCGCGCCTCTCACGACCTGCGCACGTGTGCCGCGATCTCGCGTTCGACGTCGCGCTTTGCCGTTGCCGCGCGCTTATCCCAAAGCTTCTTGCCGCGCACGAGGCCGAGCTGGATCTTCGCTTTGCCGCGCGTAAAGTACAAGCGCAGCGGGACGATCGTCAAACCCTTCTCGGAGACGCGACTCTGCAATCGCGCGATCTCTTCTTTATGCAGCAAGAGCTTGCGCGGACGCGTCGGCTCGGCGTTGGAGAAGCTTCCTTGGCGGTAGGGGGGTACGTGCATGCCGAGCAGCCACGCTTCGCCGTCGCGAACCCGCGCGTACGCTTCGGCAAGGCTCGCCCCGCCTGCGCGAATCGCCTTGACCTCGGTGCCGCGCAGTACCAGACCGGCCTCCACCGATTCGAGCACGTGATACTCGAATCGAGCGCGCCGGTTCTCGATCGACGGCGAAGTGTTGGCAGCCTTATTCATTGGGCGAACAGCGGATTGCGGCGGTCGTCGGCCGCGTCGAGTGTGCCTCGCGAGACGAAGCTTCCTTCCGCACGAGCGAGCACGTCGCCACCGGAATCGAGAATAGTCGCTTCAACGCCCACGACCCTTCGGCGTTGCCAGGTGACGCGCCCTCGCACGACAATCGGCGCTTCGAGCGGCACCGGCTTCTTGAAACGAACGCTGACGCTTGCCGTGACACCGCGATGCCCGGCAAAGCCGGCGGCATGCGCCATCGCTTCGTCAAGCAGCGCCATCACGATGCCGCCGTGCGCGATGCCCCGCCATCCTTGATAGACGGAAGCCAGCTCGGTGCGCGCGACGACGCCCTCGCCGTCGAGCGCGCGATCGAAATGCAAGTGCATCCCGATGGCATTGTCGGGGCCGCACGCAAAGCAATTGCCGTCGTCGAATGGGACGTCGCTCATCGCCCGGCAGTCAAGCGGGTTATTAAGTGCGCCGGAAGACCGGCCTCACGCATCTTACGCTGTACTTGCTCGATCGGATACGCGTAGCGCGTCCACTCGACGCGGTGCTCTTGCGGATCGTACGTAACGATGCACGGATCAGGATTGAGGTCGCGCGGCTGGCCAACGCTCCCGACGTCGATGATATACCGTTTGTCGTCTTCTAGGTCGAGCGTACCGCCTTTCTGCATGTGTTTGTGTCCGACGGTGCCCTCGGCATCGAGCGACCAATACTCGGCTATGTGCGTGTGTCCGACGAAGACGATCCGCGCATCGGTCCGCTGAAAGGCGCGGGCCGCGGTACCTTTGTCCAAAATGTACTCGAAGTACTCGACGGGTGCGCCGTGCACGAGCAGAAACTCGGGCAGCCGCAGCTCGTACGGTAACGCATTGAGCCACGCGCGGCTCGACTCGTCGAGCACGCTCTGCGTCCAGCCGATCGCCGCGCGGGCAGCCGAGTTGAAGTTTTCCACGCCGAAGTTCTCGACGGCGGCGAGGTCGTGGTTGCCCAAGACCGCGTGCTTGGAGCGATCCCGCAGCAGCGCGACGCATTCGTTTGGATTCGGGCCGTAGCCCACGACGTCGCCGAGCGAGATCAGCACGTCGTCTTGCGCGACGAGCGCGAGCGCGTGCTGCAGCGACTCCAGGTTCGCGTGAACGTCCGAGACGATCGCGTACTTCACGGTTAGACGAATACCTCGGCCAACACGTCGCGGAGCGCTGCAGCGAACGCCTCGCGCATCGCCTCGGTTCCGGCGCTCACGCGAACGTACGCGTCGAGCGGGGGCGCCCCCGGTTTGCGGATCCAGACACCGCGGGCGAGCAGCTCGTCCATCACGCGCCGGGCGCGCTGCGCGGTCTCCATCTCAATGCAGACGAAGTTCGTTCGCGACTCGACGTATCCGCGGCCAAGTTCGCGTGCGAGGGCGTAGTATGCTTCGCGCGCCTCGGCGGTGGCGGCAATGACGTACTGCCGAAACTCGTCGTCGGCGAGCGACGCGAGTGCGCCGACCTGCGCGTTGCGATTGATGCCGTAGTGAAGACGAATTTTCTGGAAGGTTCGCACGTTGCGTTCGGTCGTAACGGCGTAGCCGATTCGCGCCCCGGCCATGCCGTACGCCTTGGAAAACGTCCGCAAACGAACGATGCGGTCCTCGAGCACCGGTGCGAGCAGCTCGGAGTCGTCGACGAAATCGGCGTACGCCTCGTCGAGCAGGAGCAGCGAATCGCCGGAAAGCGCTTCTACAAACGCCGCGATCTCCGATTTCGCGATGAATCGGCCGCTGGGATTGTCTGGGTTGGCCAGATACACGATCCTGGGCGCGTCGCGGCGCGCGCGATCGAGCAAGGCGTTGCAATCCGGCGTCCCGTCGCCGCAATACTCAACCTCGGTGAGATTGCCGCCGTAGCCGACGACGTGATACGCGAACGTCGGATACGTGCCACGGGTCGCCAGCGCGCCATCTCCGGGCGCAAGGAACGCGCGCACGGCCAGACCCATGAGATCGTCGATGCCCGACCCGACGACGACCTCCTCGGGACGGCAGCGGTGCTTTGCCGCGAGCGCATCGCGCAGATCGAGCGACTCCGGATCACCGTACCAGCTGAGGCGCGGAAGCTCCCGCGTCATCGCTTCGATTGCCTTTGGAGACGGCCCGAACGCGCTCTCGTTCGCGCCCAAACGGACGAACTCGCTGCGGCCCGTATCGCGCATGAGCTGTTCGGGACCGATAAACGGGGTCGTCTCCGGAATCGCCTCGACGGCAGGAGTGGGACGAATCACGCGGCTCCCAAGAAACCGTGCACGCTGACGACGGCGCCGGACGGCCACTCGGCGTCGCGCTCGTCCATGACGACGTATCCGTCCGCGCGTGCCGCGAGGCTCACGGAGAACGAGCGCAGCGGCAACGGATGGGCCAGCGGCAATCCACCGTCCTCTTCGAGCCGTACCGGAATGTACCACGTCCATTCGGCACGGCTGCGCGCGGGCTCGGCGAGCCGGGCCTGACGGGTCGGCACGATAATCGCCGCACCCGCGAGCGCGGCGACGATCGGCCTGGCAACGGCTTCGAGAATCATCAGGGCCGACGTCGGATTGCCGGGCAGGCCGATAATCGGCTTGCGCCGGTCTGCGCCGAAGAGCGTCGGTTTACCCGGCTTGACGCGAAGGCCGTGGACGACGACACCAGGATCGGCGATCGCAGCAACGGCGCGAGGTAAGCGGTCGCGCTCGCCGACGGATGAACCGCCCGTGACGACGACGGCGTCACACTCCGAGATTGCCGCGGCAATCGCCGATTCGAACTCGGGGGCCTCGTCGCGCAGGGTCGCATAGTGACGCGGAATCGCGCCCATTGCCCGCAGCGACGCAGCGACCACGTGGCGATTCGAATCGCGAATCTGACCCGGCCGCGGCGTCCGCGCGGGATCGATCAGTTCGTCGCCGCTTGAAAACACTGCGATGACGGGGCGGCGATATACCGCGACGGTCGTTCGGCCCAGCGTTGCCAGCACGCCGATCTGCGGCGCGCGAATTCGCCGGCCGGCGGCGATCACCAGATCGCCACGCCGCATATCGGCACCCCGCTCGACGACGTTCTCTCCTTCGGCGAACTGCGCATCGACGATTACTCTGCCTTCGGCGACGCGCGCCTCCTCAATTGGAACGACCGCGTCCGCTCCAAGCGGCAGCACGCCCCCCGTCGGAATCCGGCTCGCGAGACTGCCGTCGAGCGTATTCGCGGGGGCGCTTCCCATGCGGACGTCGTCGGCGATCTCGAAGGCACCGGGCGTCGCCTGCGCGCGGAGCGCGAAACCGTCCATCAGCGAGCGCGCCGCCGCCGGATAATCGGCGTCGGCGGCGATCATCTCGGCGAGCACGCGCCCGGGCGCATCGTCGAGCGCGACGACCTCGCTCGGCGGCGCCGGGATCTCGACGCGCGAGAGAAATGCAACGATTGCCTGCCTCGGTGGCAAAAGCCGTTCCACCGCAAACCCCGTTTCCGGTAGGACTGGATTTACGGACCGCATAAGGCGCGCTTCTCCATGCTCGACATCGCTTTGATTCGACGCGATCCCGACCGCGTACGACGTGCTCTCCGTCGCCGCGGGTACGATGACGCGCCGGTCGGCGAGGTTCTTCGCTACGACGAGGAGTACCGCTCCGCCCTTACCGCGGCCGAACAGGCAAAGGCCGAGAAGAACAAGCTGTCGGCCGCAATCGCCGAGGCACAAGACAAGGCCGGCGCCGCTCGCGAGCTGCGCCCCAAGATTGCCGAACTCGCGAAAAGGATCGACGACTTCGAAGGAAGAGCCGGCGCGCTCGCGCTTTCCAATGAAGGCTCGGCGCTTCGAGCGCTGGTCGAGAACATGCCGAACGTTCTCGACGACTCGGTTCCGGATGGGGCCGACGAATCGGCAAACGTCGAGGTACGGCGCTGGGGCGACCCTCCGCGCTTCGACTTCACGCCGCTGCCGCATTGGGAGCTCGGCGAACGGCTGGAGATCCTCGATTTTGCGCGCGCCGCGAAGCTCTCGGGAAGCCGTTTCGTATTCTTGCGCGGCGCGGGTGCGCGTCTGTCGCGCGCGCTCGCAGCGTTCTTCCTGGACCGCGCGGCCGAACGGGGTTACCTCGAGCTCGCGCCGCCGCTGCTCGTGTCACGCGAGACGATGTGGTCGACGGGTCAGCTGACCAAGTTTTCCGACGCAATGTTTTCCGACGCTGACGCCGATCTCTTCATGATTCCGACGTCCGAGGTTCCGCTCACCGCGCTGCGTAGCGGCGAGATCCTCGAAGCCTCCGACCTGCCCCTCAAGTAT
>DATASC010000141.1:0-4772 GCA_036269355.1 Candidatus Cybelea sp.
TGTAGCCGGTCTTCTCGGCGGAGCCGGCGTCCCACGTGATCGAGATCGCGTCGCGTTGAATTGGCGCTCCGTCGTAGCCGGTCAGACGAACCCCCTCGCGGGAGACCACGGCGATCTCGCCTTCCTGCATGATGATCTCGCGGCGCGTATACGGGAGAATCGCGGGCGTATCGGAGGCGACGTACATTTCGCCTTCGCCGATGCCGAGCACGAGCGGGCTGGCGCCGTTGCGAGCGAAGATCAGGCGGTCCGGATCGTCGCTGGAAATCACCCCGAGCGCGTAGGCGCCGCGAACCTCGTGAACCGTCCGCCGTACAGCCGCTTCGAGATCGCCGTCGTAATGCAGTTCGATGAGGTGCGCGAGCACCTCGGTATCGGTCTCGCTGCTGAAGATGTGGCCGAGCTCCAGCAGGCGCGCGCGCAGCGAGGTGTAGTTTTCGATGATGCCGTTGTGGACGACCGCGATGCGTCCGCGGCAGTCCAGGTGCGGATGCGCGTTGGCGTCGGAGGGTGCGCCGTGAGTCGCCCAACGCGTGTGCCCCACGCCGACGGCACCGGATAGCGCCTCGCCGTTATTGAGCCGCTCGGCGAGCCGCGAAAGCTTACCTTCGGCCTTGGAACCGGCCAGCGCACCCTCGGCGTCGATCACCGCGATGCCCGCGCTGTCGTATCCGCGGTATTCGAGACGCCGCAGAGCGTCGAGAATAATCGGGACGCTGTCGCGCCGGCCGATGTATCCGACGATACCGCACATGTTCTACTACTTGATGCCTTCGCGCGTGCGGCGGTACGCGATTCTGCCGTCCGCGATCTCGTCGAGGGCGATCGAGACCGGCTTATTCGGATTAATGGTCTCTTTGTCGACCAACGGCTCGCTGGCAAAATACTCCCGGCGATCGGTCGCGGGGAGCTGCTGAACGCGAATCCAGTTGTTCAGCTGGCGGGCGCGTTTCGTTACGATATTGACGAGGCTGAACTTCGAGTCTGCATGCGTGAGCAGGACGTCGAGGTCGCCGAATACGGATTTACTCATAAACGATCGAATGATTCCTTTTCATCTAACAAGTATGTTCTCTCATGACGACTTGACTCTTTGAATCGAGTCGTCGGGATACCGGTGGATACGAAAGCGTTCGGCCTGCAAGATTGCTTCAAGGTCCCGCACCGCCTCCTCCGGCCGATCCTGCGCGTTGACGACTATATAGTCGAAGCGACGGATCGACTGCATCTCTACTTGCGCGATCTCGAGCCGTCGCGCGATCTCTTCGTTCGTTTCCGTGCGCCGCGCGAGCAGTCGCTCGCGAAGATGCGAAAACCGGTCTGGAACGAGAAAGATCAGTACCGCATCCGGGTACGCCGCCTTCACTGCGAGCGCACCGTTGACCTCAGGCTTCACGATCACGTCGTAACCTTCGGCGAGCGTTCGCTCCACGTAATCGCGCGGGGTCCCGTAAAGGTTGCCGCCGTACTCGCGCCACTCCAGCAGCCCACCCTCGCCTAAGACTCGCTCGAACTCGCGATTGGAGACGAAGAAATAATGCTCTCCGTCGCGCTCCTCCGGGCGCGGCGGCCGCGTCGTGGCCGAGACCGAGTAACGAAGGCTCGGCCTCCGCCCGCGCAACGCATCGACTAGGGTGTCTTTGCCGGCGCCGGACGGGCCCGAGACGACGAATAGTAGACCCGGCCCGGTGATCAACCCGCCAATCCTTTCACGCTGGCGCCTCGCCGCACCTCGGAGCAAGCAAGGCTACGCTTATGCCGGAGGTGCGCACAGAGCGCTTTGCATTGCGTCGGTAACGCTGGGATCGGCGGCCCCGGCGGCCGGCCGAACGTAGGTCGTTCGAATCGAGCTGCCGTCGCGCAGCGCGAAGCCCTCCTGAAGCACGTGTGCGCCGGGTAACGCGAAGGTTGCGACCCCAGCGGCCCCGGGACAGGGTGCAAACGGGCTGCTGCCCCGCAGCCGGGAGCCGTGATGATGCAGAAGCACGTCAATGGTCGCGGCGGACGCGAGATCTTGGAGCGAGCCCGAGAAGGGACGCCGTACGACGCCGTACGATTGCAGGGTGGCGTTGCTGCCGTTCGACCACTCGTCGCTCGCCCCCGGAACGGCTTGCCACCCCTTCGGCGCAAGCGCCGAGCCCTCACGGCCGCACGCGGCGAGCGGCAGCGCGACTGCGATCGCCAAGAGTATTGCGTTTCTCACGATAAGAAGGTTTTGATGCTGACCGATTGGGTCCTCATCTATCGGCTCGCCGTCGAGCTAAAGGAACGGCTGAGGGGTGCGCGCGCCGAGGATGCCGGTCTGCTGGAAGACGGCCGAATTGGAATCGTCGTTCGCTCGCAGCGCCGGCCCATAGTGCTGGCGATCGACCTCTTCACCTCACCCCCGCTCGTGACGCTTGAAGAGGGAGAGCTCGGAATCCAGGCCGAGCCCGGTTTCGTCAGGGTGCTCGCGCGCTCGCTCCGAGGCATGGTGCTCGCCGACATCGGGGCGCGCCGCAACGACCGGTTGCTGCGTTTGACGTTTGCTTCCCGCTCTCGTTTCGGCGTTGGCGACCGGTTCGAGCTCTATATCGAACTCGTCCCACGATTCGGCAACTTGGTGCTCGTCAAAGACGGCGGCGTCGTCGCCGCGAGCAAGGAGTTCGCGCCCGCCGAGAATCACCGGCGCTCGGTTCAGCCCGGCGGCCCTTACGAGCTACCGCCGCTCCCCGAGCGAATTCGAACCCTCGCGCCGATCGCGAACGCCGATGAGCCGAGTCCGGCAGCACCGCTTTTCGTCTATCGCCGCGACGGCCAGCTGCTGCAAGCATATCCCGTTCCCCTGGAAGGTTATGAAGACGCTCGGCTGACGCGTGAACCGTCGCTCTTGGTCCTCTTCGCCGAGCTGCACGCGCAACGCTCGGAGCGGGCCGATAGCGCGCGCGGCGCCGCGCGGCGGCGCACGATCGTTAAGCGGCTCGACGAACGCCGGCGAAAACTTCTCGGCGAACTCGATGCGCTTGCGCGCAAGCGCCAGGCGGCCGCGCAGCGCGCGTCAGTGCGCGAGGAGGGTGAGGCGATCTTCGCGACGCTGCACGAACTTCCCGAAGGCGCACGCGACGCGGCGAAGGAGCGAGCCGCGAAGCTTTTCACCGAGTACAAGCGGCTTGGGAAAAGCCTGCCACACGTCGACGAACGCGAGGCCGTGGTCGCGAGGACGATCGAGGCCGTCGAGATGCTTCGCTGGGAGGCGGAACGCGCGGACGATCTCGATGCCGTCGAAAGCGCGGTCGCGGAACTCGGACCGAAGCGACGAAACGCGGCGATCGCACCAGAACCGCGCCGCAAGCGGCCGCCGCTCGAGTTTCGCACGGCCCGCGGGTCGCGGATCCTCGTCGGACGATCGCCGACCGAAAACGCCGAACTAACGTTTCGAGTTGCTCGACCAAACGATCTTTGGTTTCACGCGCAGCGGGTGCCGGGCGCGCACGTTATCCTTTCGCGAGACGATCGCGCAACGGTTTCCAACGAAGATATCGAAACCGCCGCCGGGCTAGCCGCGTTCCACTCGCGGGCGCGCGCCGCGACGGCGGTGCCGGTAGATTACACGCTCCGTAAGCACGTGCGCAAGCAGCGCGCGGCGCCGCCCGGCTTGGTATGGTACACGCATGCGAAGACCGTCGTCGTCGAGCCGAAGACGCTCGCGCCGGCTTAGGTAATTACCGGGAGCCGTCCCTCGCACGCCTTCCAGTCGAGATTGGCAAAGAACGATTCGATATACTTGCCTTTCTCTGCCGGCTTGTAATCCTTGATGTAGGCGTGCTCCCAAAGGTCCATCACGACGATGGGAACGAAGCCGGCCAGGTTTCCGTTCTCGTGGTCGTTGATCCAGTTATTGCTGATCCGGCCGTTGGTCGTGTCGCAATAGGCGATGACCCAGCCGATGCCGCGCATCCCGCCGACCGCGACGAAGTCCTTCTTCCACTCGTCGAATCCGCCGTAGCCCTCCCCGAGCGCTTCGTAGAGGCGCCCGTTGCGGAGTTCCTGCGACTGGGTGCACAGGTTATCGAAGTAATACTCGTGCAGACGCATGCCATTGTATTCGAAACCGAGACGGCGGACCAGTTCGGCGAAAGCGGGATCGCTCCCGGCGGCCTTACCGGCGCTGCGAATCTCGCCTAAGCGTTCGTTGAGAAGATTTGCGTTCTTGACGTAGCCTTCGTAGAGCCCGAAATGCATTTCGAGCGTAGCGTCAGAGATGCCGTGCAGAGCCGAAAGACTCCACTTACGTGCTGCGTAGGCTTTTGGAGGCGTAGATACATTCATTTCGTCGACTTCGATACCCGGCGGACCGTTCTTCCAAACGAGCACGGCTAGCCATGCCCGCCTATCAGGCAACGAGGAGGACACTCCCTTAGCGCGCGCAACTCAGCCCGCAATAAGCACAAACTCAGGGAGGCTGTACGTGAAGAATCCATTGGACTCGCTCTGGGGCACGGTCATCAGCGGCTTCATCTTAACCGCCGTCCTCTGGTACGTCGCGCGGCTCATCGTGCATGCGGCGGGAGCCGGCGCATGAACCCGCAGACCGACTGGGTGCTACGCTGGTTTCATATCATGGCCGGTATCATGTGGATCGGCCTGCTCTACTTCTTCAACTTCGTCAACGCCGAGTCGGTCAAAGAAGCTACCGCGGCCGGCGAAGCGGGACCCATCTCGAAATACATCATGCCGCGAGCGCTCGCGTTCTTCCGGTACGCCGCGGTCGTCACGTGGATCTTCGGAGCGGG
>DATASC010000142.1:0-2200 GCA_036269355.1 Candidatus Cybelea sp.
CGTGCGCTCGCGATGTCGATCGATCGCGATTCGATCTCGCGGAAGATCACGCTCGGTTTCTATCCGGTGACCGATGTAATTCAGCCGCGATTCTCTTGGGCGTTCGATCCGCGGGTACGCGAGCCGCGATACGATCCGGCCGCCGCCGATCGGCTCTTCGATCGTGCCGGTTGGCCGCGGGGCGAAGACGGCATGCGCCGGCGCGACGGAGCGCCGCTCCACCTCACATACGTTCAGTTTCCGGAGACGGCGACCGGCGTGCGGGTCGCCGCAACCGTCGCGGCGGCGCTGCACGAGCGCGGCGTCGACGTCACGATCAAGGCGATCAGCAACGCCCAGCTTTTTCTCCCGCGCTCCGGCGTGCTCGCGCAGGGCAACTTCGATATTGCGTACGTGCCCTGGACGATGGGAGCGGATCCCGACGACTCGGCCGTGCTCGCATGCCGGGCGCCGTCGAACTACATGCGCTGGTGCAATCCGCGCGTGGATCGCCTCGAGCGCGCGGCCCTCGCGGCGACCGAACAGCGCGTGCGCCAACGCCTTTACGGAGCGATCGGCCGAATCGTCGCGCAGCAGGTTCCGGTGCTCTACCTCTTCAACGCCGATTACATCTACGCGTATCGCACGCGGCTAAGCGGCTTCGCACCGAACGCCTTCGTGCCGACCTGGAACGCGTTTTCATGGCGATTGCACGCGCTTTCGACTGGCGAGCGACCGAGCGTCGCAGCAAGGAATTAGGCCCGGTAGCGTCCGAACGCTCGTTTCGGAATGAGCGCGCTCTCGCCGGAAGCTGACTCTTGATCGAGTTTTTCCTGCGACGTCCGCATTTTGCGGCCGTCTTGAGCTTCATCGTGCTGCTCGCCGGGCTCATCACGATTCCGACGCTTCCGATCTCACAATATCCGCAGATCTCGCCGCCGACCGTTACCGTTACGTCGCAGTATCCCGGCGCCACCGCCGAGATGGTTATGCGATCGGTAACGACTCCGCTGGAGATCAACATTAACGGCGCCGACGGCCTGCAGTACATGCAATCGTATTCGAGCGCCAACGGCACGAGCGTGATTACCTGCACCTTCGCGCTCGGGACCGATCCGACGACCGACCAAACCAACGTGCAGCACGGCGTCGACCTCACGCTCGCGCAGCTTCCCTCCGCGGTACAGAATCAAGGCGTCAGCGTTCAAAAGAGCTCGGGGAACATCACGATCGCCGTCGCAATGCTTTCGACGAGCTCGGCGGTCTCCGACGTAGCCGTCAGCAACTACGCCGACCTCAACGTCATCGAGAACCTCAAGCGCGTCCCCGGCGTCGGACAAGTCGAAGTGCTCGGCGATCGCACCTACGGCATGCGCATCTGGGTCGATCCGCACAAGCTCGAGGCGAACAACATCTCCATCGACACCGTTATCAACGTTCTCAAGCAGAACAACGCCGACGTCGCCCCCGGGTCGATCGGACAGCCGCCGACAACCGGAAACCAGCCATTTCAGATACCCATCTCGATCAACGGGCGTCTGCAGACACCCGAAGAGTTCAAGCAGATCGTCGTCGCCGCCCAGCCCAACGGCGGATATTTGCGCCTCGGCGACGTCGCGCAGGTCGAGCTGGGGGCGCAGAACTACATCACGTCGGCGCGCTACGACGGAGAGACCGCGGTCGTGCTGGCGATCGAAGGCGAGCCGACCGCCAACTCGTTGGCGATCTCGAAGAATGTCCGCGCGACCATGGCGCAGATCGCCGAGACGATGCCGACCGGCTACGCCTACAAGATCGCGTTCGATACGTCCGACTTCGTGCGCGCGTCGATCAAAGAAGTCGTCGTGACACTCTTAATCGCGATCCTGCTCGTCGTCCTGGTGATCTTCATCTTCCTGCAGAACTGGCACAGCACGCTGATTCCGTCGATAACGATCCCGGTTTCGCTGATCGGAACGTTTGCGGCCATGAAGATCCTCGGCTTCTCGATCAACACGCTGACGCTTTTTGGCTTAACGTTGGCGACCGGGCTCGTGGTCGACGACGCAATCGTCGTGCTCGAAAATATCGTTCGGCACATCGTCGACGACAAGACGAGTTCGTTTCAAGCGACCGTTAGCGCGATGAAGGAAATCGGGGGCGCCGTCATTGCTACTTCGCTGGTACTAATGTCGGTCTTTGTCCCGGTCGCCTTCTTGCCGGGCACGACCGGCCTGCTCTT
>DATASC010000143.1:0-7025 GCA_036269355.1 Candidatus Cybelea sp.
CACCGTGGTGGGCCTGCCGCTCGCGCGAGTCGTTCGCGCGCTGCGAAGGTTAGGATTCGCGCTTCCAACACCGAATCAAGCGCGCCTGGAATAGCCGCCTCCACCGCATTACGAGCATCCCCCGGGGTCGAACATTTTTACGTATCGAGACGAACGCAGAATCTTCGCGCTGATCGCCGTCATCATCGCCGCTGCGCTTTTGGCGTTGCTTCAGATCGGCGCGCAGCGTTCGGGCTCGGTTAGTCCGATCGCTACCGTTGCCGGTTCGCTCTTCGGCGTTGCGGAGACCGCGGTCGTCGCCGGCGTACGCACGGCGCGCGATTTCGGTTCGGCGGTCGTCGCGCTGCCCGGGCTCGAGTCGGAGAATGCGGCGCTGCGCGCTCGCAATCGGCAACTAACGGAGGAGAACGCGCGGCTCCACGAACTTTCTGTTGCGTACGCTGCGGAGAGCGCGACGCGCCCGATCGTCGATCTCTATAAAGGCGTCGAGGCGCGCGTGATCGGCTTTCCTCCGGAGAACGAGTCGCGATCGGTTACGATCGACAAGGGCTCGCGACAAGGCGTGCACCGCAACGACGGCGTGCTTGCGGCGGACGGCGTCGTCGGACGCATCGCGGCGGTCGGACCGTTTTCGAGTACCGTCGTGCTCGCAACCGACTACACGAGCCGGCTGCCGGCGATCGTGCGGCGAGGACGGTGGTGGGGCATCGCGCGCGGCAACGTCACCAGCATCGTCGTCGAATATATTCCGCAGGACGCGGCGCTGAAGGTCGGCGACGTGGTCGTAACCGGAGAGGGGAGATCGTTTCACTCGGGCGTTCCGATCGGCGAAGTGACGTCGATCGAACGCGGTGACGCGACGCTCTATCAAACCGCCGTCTTGAAGACGTTCGTAGATTTGGGTGCGCTCGATCGCGTTGTCGTCGTCCCGCAGTAAGCCGCACGAAGCACCGTTCGTCGGACCGCCCTGGTACGTCGCCGGGGCTTGGCTCGTCGCCGCGGTGGTGGCGCAGGCTACCGTCGTGCATTACTTCGCGGTACGGGGCGTCGTGCCGAGCTTTGTGTTGGCGGTCGTCGTTTGGTACGCGATTCGCGTCGACGTGCGTCGCGCCGCACTCTACGGTTTGGTTGCGGGATTCTGCGAGGACGCGATCTCGGCGCAGACCGGCGCGGCCTGGACGATCTCGACCGGCATCAGCGCCTTACTTGCCGGCATTCTCTCGCGAGGATTCTTCGCCGACTCGATTCCCCTCGCGACGGCGATCACGGTCGTGGCGACCCTCGTGCGCGCACTGCTTTTCTGGATCGTGATGGCGCTGACCGGATATCCGCCGGGTTTGGGTGCGATGCATTTCCACGAGGCATTGATTGCGTCGGTTCTCAACGCGGCGTTGATGTTCGTGGCGATGCTCGTCGTGCGTCGCTTCGACGCATTGCTCGCGTGAGCGTCCCGCGGCCGCCGCGGCCGAAACCGTGGCACGTTCCGGGCTGGCGCCTCGCCGGGTTCTGCGCCGTCGTCGCGATCGCATTGCTGGCGCTGCTCGCGCGTTTGATCGAGGTGCAGCTAGTGGACGGCGAGCGCTACCGCGCGGCGGCGCAGGAGAACCAGGTGCGGCTCATTCCGGTCGCGGCGCCGCGCGGCATGATCTTCGATCGGCACGGTGCGGTAATTGCGCGCAGCCGGCCGTCGTTCGTCGTCGGCCTGATCCCGTCGGAGGTGACCGACCCGCGCCGCGAACTCGAAACGCTTGCGAGTATCCTGGGCATCAGCACGCAGCCGCTATGGTCGCGGCTGCTGCACCATCGCGGCATTAACTACACGAGTTTCGACGAGGTCGTCGCGAACGAACCGTACGGCCCCGTCATTCTCGCGACGAGCCTGCCGGTCGCGGCCGTCGCGCGTCTCTCCGAGGTGCTCAACGACCTTCCCGGCGTCGACCTCGAAGCGCAGCCGATCCGCGATTATCCGCACGATGC
Source organism: Candidatus Cybelea sp. (assembly GCA_036269355.1). GTDB lineage: Bacteria > Vulcanimicrobiota > Vulcanimicrobiia > Vulcanimicrobiales > Vulcanimicrobiaceae > Cybelea. Next base: position 1,978 of record DATASC010000143.1, read on the forward strand.
GGCCGGCTCGCATCTCGTCGGCTACGTCGGCGCGATTACGCAAGAAGAGTACGATCGGCTTAAATACGCCGGCTACTCACCCAACGACGTAATCGGCAAGGACGGTTTGGAGTTCGTTTACGACAAGTATTTGCGCGGCACGCCCGGCGGCCAGCGCGTCGTCGTCGACGCGGCCGGCGCGGTCGTGCCGAACGTCAAGCTCGCCTCGAAGGCCGCGGTGCCGGGCGACACGGTCGTTACGAACGTCGATTGGCGCCTGCAGCAGATCGTCGAAGCGGCGCTCGCCGACGGCATTCGCGGACGCAACCGTTCGCTCTCCGGTGCCGTCGTCGCCGAGGATCCATGGACCGGAGGCATTCTCGCGCTCGCGAGCTATCCGAACTACAATCCAAACGACTTCGCCGGCGATCGCTGGAAGCGCGTCGTCCGCGACCTCACCGACCCGCGCCAGCCGCTCTTCGATCGCGCGATCGCGGCCGCAACGCCGACCGGTTCGACATTTAAGATGGTCACCGGCTCGGCGGCGTTGACGGAAGGCGTCGTCAAGGTCGACCAAGTCATCGACGACACCGGCGGTTGGGATTGCGGCGGGTACTACGCGCGCGACATCGCGGCGGGCGGCCTCGGCGACACGACGTTCGTGCCGGCCTTGGCGGCATCGAGCGACGGCTACTTCTTCCGTCTCGCGTGGTGGCTCGGGAACGCACGCTTACGCAAATACGCCCTCGCCTTCGGACTCGACGCGAAAACGGGCATCGATTTGCCCGGAGAAAACGAAGGCAACTGGCCGACGAACGCGTGGGAGATGCGCAATTTCGGCGTGCCGATGGAGCCCAGCGAATCGTGTTTCTTGGGCATCGGTCAAGGCGCGATGCAAGCGACGCCACTGCAGATCGCCAACGTCGCTTCGGCGGTGATCAACGGCGGCACGCTCTACCGTCCGCGGGTGGTGCGCGAGATTCGCAGCCCGCGCGGCGACGTCATCGCAAACTTTGCGCCCGAGGTCATTCGCCGCGTTCCGGTAAGCGCATCGGCGCTGGCCGCGGTGCGCCTGGGAATGGCGCGCGTTACCGATCCCGGAGGGACGGCCTACGGGTTGGCGATCGACGGGCTGCCGTTTTCGGGAAAGACCGGCACCGTCGAGACGGCAAACGGAAACGGACCGAACACGACGTGGTTCGTGGCGTGGGCGCCCACCGCGCATCCGCGCGTCGCGCTCGCCGTTTTCGTGGACCGCAGCGGCGGCTACGGCGCGACGGTTGCCGCGCCGATCGCTCGCCAAATCCTCGTCAAGTACTTCAACAAGAAGCCATAGGTTCCAACTCGCGATCGGGCGAAACGACGAGTGCCCGAAGGCGTATTACGCGATAGAGAGGATGGCTTGAATGCTCGCAGTTCATGAAGACCGGCTCGCCGCAGCGGTCGAACGGCTCGGCTCGGAAAACGCGTTCGAGATTCTCGCGCGTGCGCGCCAGCTCGAAGCGCAGGGCCGGCGCGTCGTGCACATGGAGATCGGCGAGCCCGACTTCGATACGCCCGAGCACATCAAGAAAGCGGCCGTCGACGCCCTCTACGACAACCACACGCACTATACGCCGTCGGCGGGCCTGCCCTCGCTGCGCGCGGCGATCGCCGAGTACGCGAGCCGTTTCCGGCGCATAACGCCGGAGTGGACCGCCGATAACGTCGTCATTGCGCCGGGCGCCAAGCCGGTGATTTGGAACACGCTCAGCGGCTTACTCAATCCGGGCGACGAGTTCGTCTATTTCGATCCGGCCTATCCGGCCTATGCCTCTTGCGCGAGCTACCATCAGGCAACGATTCACGCAATCCCGCTGCTCGAGTCGCGCAACTGGCGCATGGACCTCGACGAGCTCGCGCGGCGCGTATCGTCGAAGACGAAAGTGGTCGTGATCAACTCGCCGCATAACCCGACCGGCGGAGTGCTTACCACCAGCGACCTCGAGTTCATCGCCGAGCTCGCGCAGAAGTACGACTTCCTCGTACTCGCCGACGAGATCTACAGCCGCAACTTCTATCTCGGCAGCGAGTACGTCTCGATCGCGTCGCTGCCCGGAATGCGCGAGCGCACGATCGTCGTCGACGGCTTCTCCAAGGCCTACGCGATGACGGGCTGGCGGCTCGGCTACGCGCTCATGCCCGAGCAGCTCGCCAAGACGGCGACGCTCTTCAACAATAACACGTTCAGCTGCGTCGCGACGTTCATTCAGATGGCGGGCATCGCCGCGTTGACCGGTGACGACGAGCCGGTGCTGCGGATGAACGAGATCTTCCGCGCGCGGCGCGACCGTCTGGTCAACGGTCTCAACGAAATCCCCGGCATTTCGTGCCTGCTGCCGGAAGGCGCGTTTTACGCGTTCCCCAACGTTTCGTCGATCACGCAAGACGACCGAGCGCTCGCGAAGTTTCTGCTAGAGGAGGGCGGCGTGGCGTGCGGCGGCGGCTCGTCATTCGGCGCGGCGGGGAAAGGGTATTTGCGCTTTTCGTATGCAGCGTCGCTGGAAGACATCGATTGGGCGCTGCAATCGATTCGGGAGACGATACCGAAGTTTAAGGGCTAGCTTCCGACGCGTTTTCCCGCCGCGGATCTATGCCCGCGAAGGCGCGCCTCGAAGAGCGCAGAAGTTTGGCGTTTAACGTCGCTACGCAAAAGGAGCTTCTTGTGCGCTACGCTTGCATTGCTTTGATCTCAGCGCTCGTACTCGCCGCATGCGCGCATCAGCCGGCGCTTGCGCCGCTGCCCGGCACGGCATCGAGCGCCCAATCGCAATCGCCGGATGCAAATTTCCAAGAGCTCTACAGCTTCAAAGGCCAGCCCGACGGCATGGAGCCTCGCGCACCCGTAACGGCATTTAACGGCGCGTTCTACGGCATGACGGGGAAAGGCGGCAAAGAGAATCGCGGAAGCATCTTCAAAATCGCGCCCGACGGAAAAGAGACCGTGCTGCATAGCTTCACGGGCGGAACGGACGACGGCGCCAACCCGAGCAGCGGCTTCGTCGCGCACGACGGAACGCTCTACGGCCTCACGGAAAACGGCGGCTCTTCGAATCTGGGAACGTTCTTCTCGTTGAACTCCGACGGAACGCCCCATCTGTTGTATAGCTTCGAACAGCAAGGCGGAGTGCATCCGACGGGCGGCCTCCTCGCGGCGGATGGCGTTTTTTACGGCACGGCGAACACGGGCGGAAACTACAACGCCGGGACCGTTTACGAAATCACGACTGCCGGCGAATATCACGTGCTCTACAATTTTACCGGTGGTCAAAACGACGGAAGCCGTCCGGAAGGCGGCGTGCAACACTTCAACCGCCATTTTTACGGTACGACGTCTCGCGGGGGCACGCACGATCGCGGGATCGTCTTCAGGCTTGCGGATGACGGATCCGAAAAGGTGATTTACAACTTTGGGGCCACAGCTATGGACGCTGCCGGCCCCCAGAGCGGTCTCACAGCAGTAAGCGGCGCGCTCTACGGTACGACGCTGCTCGGCGGTGCCAAGGGCGTCGGAACGATTTACGAAGTGAAACCCGACGGCAGCGAACGCGTCGTTTACAGCTTGGCTCTTAAGAGTGGGTTTGCCCCGTACGCCGGGCTCCTGGCCCAAAACAATTTATTGTATGGCACTGCAAGCGACGGCGGGGCGAACCGAGCCGGAACGGTCTTCTCGGTGACCGTAAACGGTACGCTGACGGTGCTGCACGACTTCAAAAAGAAGGACGGCAGCGGGCCGCGCGCAACGCTCATCGCCCACGGCGGCAAGTTTTACGGCACGACGTTCGCCGGCGGCGGGTTTAGCAAAGGCACCGTCTTCGAGCTTACGCCTTAACCCATCGCAGTGGCTGGAACGCTACAAAGCTTCGGAGAATTCAGCAAAGCGCTGAGCCTCGCCCTCTCGCAGACTCCACCTTTGGATCGCTGCGAAGTCTATCGGCCCGCTCGTAGCGACGGCCACGGCCGCCGCGAGAGCGCTGCGATCGCTAAAAAAGTAAAAAGCGGCCAGACGATCGCGAACGCAGTCCGTCCGAGATAGAACGTAAAGGATCTCATCGTCCCGCGTTACTGTTTCATAAGAGCGAACGATGTCGCCGCCGATAGCGAGCGGACCCGGTGGGAACTCGACGGTGAAGATGTTTGTGGCGTGATGATAGGTGCCGCCGACCTCGCGATAACCAAGGGCGCGTATCGCGTCCCCGGCGCGGCCTAGATCGCTAGAAAACCTAATGATGAAGTCGGCGTCACCAGACTGATACGACGCCGGCGCGTAGTACGTTGCGGCGCTTCCGCCGGTAAGCACGGCGACCGTCCCAGCCTGTTCTAGCGACGTGCATACCGCAAAACAGACGTCTTCAAGTGAAGATGCTGCAGTTATCGCCGACATCTTACAGAGCTTTACCGGCACGACGTGGGCGTCGTCGGAGCTTCGAAACTCGGATCTCGAGATCCGGATTGCGTTTAGCGTACTTCAGTAACAACGTGCGAAGCTCGTCGGCGCCATAAAACCGTGGATTAAGGCGTACCTGCCGATTGGCGCCGAGGACGCGGCTGGCGACGACGCCCTCGCGTTCAAGGTCATTAACCATACGCTGAACGCTTGCCAGCGGCACGCCGGCGAGCCGCGCCAGCTCCCTCGGGTATGTGTCGTCAAGCAGGGCGATAAGGGTTAAGACGCTGCTTCTCGAGGGACTGCCAAAGAGCTTCATCGGAACCATGATGGCATCGTATCAAAAATGTGGTCAGTTGACCATATTTTTGTAGTCACAATCGCACCGCCGGGGGCGCGCGCTGGATCAGTGAGAAGCGATGACGCCGCGGCGGTGGTCGCCCGGTGAGGAGCCCGTCGCGCGTTTGAACACATGCGTCATGTGGCTTTGATCGGTAAAGCCGGCGTCGGCCGCGATTTCGGCGAGAGATTCGCCTGAGTCGGCGAGCCGGCGCGCGACGTATTGCACGCGCGCGCCGGTGACGGCGTCGGAGATCGTGTGGCCGCGAAAGCGCCGGAAGGCGCGACAGAGGTGCGTCGGATG